>JAYVXX010000131.1:0-12465 GCA_043784805.1 Minisyncoccota bacterium
TTAAGCATCTGACATTTTGAACAAATTGTCTTAACTGAGGATCGTACTTTCATGAGAAATGTGGGATAAATTATACTACACCTTGATAAATAATGCAAACGGGGCTAGGTACTAGCCACTAGGGTGTAGGGTCTAGGAGACTAAGTACATACAACACAGGAACAAAAATTATATTTCTTTTCTTGAAATGGGACAGAAGTTATATTTTGGTTTTCCTAACCCCTATACCCTAGTGGCTATTGGCTAGTTCTACAGTCTCTTAATGATCCTTCCTTTCCCGCCATATGGATCTATCTGAACCAAGACTTTATCACCTACTAAGACCTTTATTTTATGTACTCGCATACGTCCACCAAGGTAGGAAATAAGCACTTTTCCTCCTGCACCTTCAACCCGAAAGAGCGTGCTTGGAAGCGCTTCGATGACACGGCCTTCCATGGTTTCAATATCTTCTGTTTCGTTTTCGTCCATAAAAAAGTTAGTGGGTGTAGTGTATCAGAATATGCCTTTATTATCAACGCTTAGGAAGAGATTCTATAACGGTAATTTTAGTAATATCCGACGGGAATCTGGAGAGCCAGAGTGGAGAGAAGTTGATCTCAGCGCTTTCGATAGAGCTGATGGTCTTCATAAGTGGCTTGAACTCGTCGCGTGACTTACCTTTGACAAGACTCTTGATAGCAACCGTATCACTTGCCCATATGATTCGCGGCTTACCTTCTACTAATATTGAAAAGACCGTGCTTGATGAAGTCATATGGTCTGACTGCTTCCTCGTGAATGTAAGGGCTGTGCCTTTATCAAGACGTAACGGCTCATTAGTATAATCCACCAAAGTCTTGCCTATTGCTTCTGCTAACTTGGACTCATCCGCAAGCATGAGGTGTCCCGTCGCTGTAAGCTTGTACGTTCCTGTAGTTCCCTTCAAGACTTCATCTGCATTGTCGTCGTACGTAACTTCGAGAGCTGTCGTCATCGGCACATACCCCTCTTGGGTAACCTTTTGCATCTGATCTTTTATCTCCTTTTCAAGTGAGAGTGTGAGAGAATCCTTGGCAGCATTCAAGTCCGAAAGAGAGACAAGTGACATACTACCAGAAGAGCCACCGGTAAGAGGACCGACGGATTTCGCATTGAATGCACTTTCTCGTGGACTACCTTTGAATCCTGGGATAGTGAAGCTCGTAGCACTGCTGTTGTAGTCGCTACCATTACTATCTGCATAGAGCATGACGGTGAGACTTCCTGGTGTGAGACCTTTCTTTCCTGGTACTTCGATGGACTGATTGATACGATATATTTTGCCTTCTGTTGAGAGGAAGCGAGTATTTTTAATGAGTTTCTGAGGATTACTGTCGTAGTTGTTATAAATAGTGACTTTGCCTGTTGCTTTTGCTTCCACTTTTCTACTTTCAGAAAGATTCAGTGTCTTTGATTGAGAAAGTGTTGTAGAGGTCGAAATGAAAGGAACACCTTCAGTACCAACCGTACCCTCCTTGATGAAAGGAAATACTCGCGCGAGATCATTGATATCTTTATACTTCGGAACAATGGTGATAGTCGCATGATCAAACACATAGGTATAGAGACCGACCCCTATGACCAGTAGCACAATACCTACAATAGACAGAGTCGTACTCAACTTTGTACCGCCTCTCTTCACATAACGAGGATGCGAATCTCTGTAGACAGGTCTATCGTCTTGCCTCCCACCTGCTGCCATGGGCTCGTTATCAATATAATTATCCTCTCCTTTTCTTCGATTTGGGTACATGTCCATGTCACGGACATCACGTCTTGCACGCTTGACTGGAATCTGCACTGGGTCTTCATCTTCTTCATACCTGTTCTTGTTGTACCGGGCAGCTTCAAACTGCTCGACGCGTGATTGGAGATCGTTGTTAGACCTTGAACGAGTGTATGGTTTGCGAATGTCTTGCATAGGAAAGAGGAACGTCGACTATACCCTCTAGTGTAACACTGATAGGTACATCATTGGTGAAGAACTGTGTATAAGAAGCGCCTTCAATCGTCTCACCTACCCACGTATAGTATCGCTTGGCGATTAATCTGAAATCTGTCGGTATCCTATCGTGGAGCGATATGAACTCAAGTGTGTAGAGTATCCCGTCCATAAGCTTAGACCCGGCGACGGCATTCATGCCTTCAGCTTCGATATGCTTGTACCCAATAGGGTGTACGTGAGACACAATGACGTGGCCCTCGACAATATAGTTGATGAGCGTGGACGTGTCACCGACTGCAATTGAGAGGAATGGATTCGATTGGTTCATAGGGGTAGTATATAGTTACTAGTTATTAGTTACTAGTGAACTGTGCACAATAACAAATATATTACCTAGCCAAATTTCCAAGAAGTGATTCGTCTGGCATTGCTATTAGCATAACTGGTTTAAAGGGATGAGGCAGCATTCGAAGTGTGGTTGTTGAATTAATTGGTTGAAAATGCAAAGCAGTATCTAATTGTAAGAACGTTCCATCAACACCCTCATACTTCTTATTGCAATCCGCAACATAGGTATATTTTTCAGAACTATGGGGGAGAATAAAAGCAACTACTGGTAAATATGATATATATTCAACTGGTAATCCTTTATACCCTGATTCCCAACATGTAGTTTTCTGATAAGAAACGATTGTTCCTAAAACCGAGGCAGACTTCCATTCTAGATAGTTATAGACCACAAAAGTAGCCACACAAGCAAAGATCCATAAAACCGCAATAATATAAAAAAACTTTCTTGTGCTTTTAGATTTTTGGGATGAGACTTCTTGATTCACGAGTATAGTATACAGGTTGTAGGTTATAGGTGGTAGGTTGTAGTACACACAAGACAGCCTTTAACTTGTAGCCTTTAGCTATTAGCTTTTAATGCAAATACATGAGTGACCTCTTCGAGGTCACTCATGTATTATTCGTATATCTTGCTGAAGTCTAATGGCTAAAGTCTACCTATTGCTTCTTCCCCTTTTCAAATGCTTCAAGTATCTCGTCTTCCACCACATAGAATTCCTTGCTCCTTTAGATACCTACCAGCCAGGCTGGTAGGTATCTAAAAAAACTTAATGTTTTGTAAGCTTTAATTCCATTTCGGTAGTCATAAATCCACTTTTTGTCTTAAACTTTTCATCTGACCAACGTCTACCAGTATCAATAAAACCAAGTTTTTTATAAAATTCTATTGCTTTATTGTTGTATGTTGTGACTTCTACTACAGTATCTTTATTTTTATCAAATACTTTTTTGCTTCTGTCCATAAAAGTTTGCCAATACCAATTCTTTGGTATTCTGGTAATACATAAATCGCACGCAATTGGTTTTTGTCACTTCGTATAATTATTCGACATACTCCAACTACCATATCTCCATCCTTTGCCACTAAAAATGTTTTTTCATTCTGAGGATTCACTAAGGAATCTCTTGTTTTTTGGAGATTTTCTTCGGTAAAATAGTCCTTACACCAATACTCGACATCTTCCAGAGTGATGTTAGCTTCTTCATTTGGGTAGGTATCCAACCATGTCTTATAGAAAACGTCATGAATACCATGAGTATCGTCCGGCGAAGCTATCAACACTCTAATATCTGATAGTTCCTTCATCCAAAAAGTATACCATTCTTGAAATTTAATTTCGTATTTAAAAGCTAACGTCTACAGGCTAATAGCTACAGTCTATCTATTGCTTCTTTCCTTTTTCAAAAGCCTCAAGAATTTGATCTTCTACTATATAGAATTCCTTGCTTCTGTGGTCACGCGGCCGAGCGAGGGTGTTCTCAAATATTTTTGTTATAGTACTTGGTCGTTCACTGAACACTGCGATACGGTCTGAGAGTGATACTGCCTCGTCGATATAATGACTTACCATCACAATAGTTGTGCCATACTTCTCCCACATTGTAGATAATATATAGCGAAGAGATCGTGCTGTGAAGAAATCAAGCTCAGAGAATGGTTCGTCCAAGAAGATAACTTCTGGGTGTGTGACGAAAGCTCTCGCAAGTCCGACACGCTGTCTCATGCCACCAGAGAGTTCATGAGGATACCTATCTCTAAATGCGTGAAGCTCTAGCTCAGTTAACACTTCATCCACCCGAGGACCTCTCTCCTTCTCCTCTACACCGCGCCCGATGAGAGCAAGCTCTACATTCATGACAACAGTGAGCCATGGGAGTACTCCAAAGTTTTGGAATACGAAGCTCACCTTTTCTTGGTCATATCCGTCACCGTACTCAAGGATTCCATTAGTCTTTGTATCTAACTGCGCAAGAATACGGAGGAATGTGGATTTCCCACATCCAGAAGGGCCAAGGATTATTAAGAACTCGCCTTTAAAGACAGTAAGGTCGATGCCTTCCAATACCTCTACACGCCTCATCCCTTTTGATTTCGGGTAGGACTTGGTGATGTTCTTCGCAGTGATGTATGGAATAGGATTCATATGATTATTCTTCGATGAGCTCATGGCTACGATCCAAGAGCGGTAACCACACAAGCTTGTTAATACTGAAGATGATGGCAAGGAAGACTAGTACGCCAAAGAATGTCGTCATAGTGTTATCCGCGAAGGTATTGAAAAAGGTGCCAAGCCCTTGCGGAATATTCAAGATGATTTCTGTTGCGATGAGTGCTTCCCATCCGTCCCCAAGACCAATGATAGCTCCTGTAACCAAGCCGGGCGCTGTGATTGGAAAGAGATAGTACCGGATATAATCGAACCCCTTGATACGACTGATCTGTACCGCCTCCCCCCATGCCTTATCTGCCTGCTTAAGCGAACTCACGATAGTGAAAACTATCGGCCAGATGATAGTGATAGCAAGGAAGAAGATAATCGTACTCTCACTATTCCCAAAGAAATGTACTGCGAGGGGCAAGATGGTAAAAGTCGGCAAGCTCTGCATGACGTCAAAGATAGCGAGTGCCGCACTCTCAGTCTTTCCTCTGACGAAGAGTACGACCAAAAGCCAACCAGTGATTGCAGCTAATAGGAATGCGGCAAGCAACCTCCCTGAAGATATGAAGAGGTCAGTGAACGACGTCACTATCGAGATATGCGCGATGTGTGAAAAAATCGACAGAGAAAGAAGTGGAACAAAGAGAATCAAGAAGGATATGAAAAGGTGTTGGAAATTCCTCCTCACCGAAAAATGATGATAGGCACGCATGGGGTATAGTATACACAAAATACAGCCTTTAGACTTTAGCTATTAGCCTTTAGCTTTAAATCCAAGGACTAACTTAGACTATTTAAAATATAACTCCACCCTGGTTGCCACTTGAAGTGGCTAGATACTAGCTGCTCCAGAGTGACTCCGTTAATCAGATTATCGAGACCATATTGGGTAGCCCTGTGACCAATTATCATTACTTTTTTACCATCATAATTTTGTGAGAGTTCTTCAAGAAACCCCCTCATTCTTGCTGTCGTATCTTCGTAGCTTTCACCATTAGGAAATGGACTCGAGATTCTTAGGGGCTTTTCTTTATCAACTATCTCAGATGGTTTCTGAGTTAAGTCACCATAGTCACACTCTCGCAACCTTTTATCTTGAATGATTGGAAATCTATTTCCAAATGCTATTTCTCCACTTTTGTAAGCACGTTGCAAATCGGAGCAGAAAATTGCATCAAAATGTTCATGTTCATATCTTTTCCCCATTTCCTTAGACTGTTCCATACTAAGTGGAGACAGTTCAACATCATTATGACCTGACGACAATTTCGCCTAATTATCAAATGTCGTACCGTGCGCTTCAAATATTATTTCTACTGACATATTTATTTTATTAATGTATATAAAGCTAAAGTCTAAAGTCTACTAACTAAGGGCTGCCTATTGAAGTACCGCCTTAATACGACGGACACCAGAGGAAACAGCTTCTTCTTTTACAATTCTAAACACATCTTCAAGCATGGTTCCGTCTGGGAGCTTTGTTACTGATAAGTCACGAGTATTCGCTACATGCGGCCCACCGCAGAATTCCATGGAGAAAAGATCATTGTCGCCACGACTCTTCCCTAGTCCAATCCTATAAATACTGACCATATCACCATACTTATCTCCAAAGAGTCCGATTGCTCCTCGGCTCCTTGCTTCTTCCATTGATACTTCCTCACGGATAACTGGGAGCGCCTCCTTGATTCGACGATTGATTATCTCTTCCACTTTTGCTTTCTCTTCATCGGTCATCTTCCTATCAAATGAAAAGTCAAAGCGAAGTCTCTCAGGAGTGATGTTTGATCCTTTTTGTTCTACCGTCTCACCAAGTACTTCACGAAGCGCCTGATGGAGCATATGTGTCGCCGTATGGTACTTCATTTCCATTTCGCCATCGCCACCTAAGCCACCTTTGAACTTTCCAGCAGATGCAGTTCTTGATTCTGCTGAATGAGCCTTCTTTAATTCCTCAAACTTCTCCTTATCAACTGAAATTCCTTTTTCCTTTGCGAGCTCCTCCGTCAGTTCAATCGGAAATCCGAATGACTGTAGAAGATTAAATGCGTCACTCCCATTGATATCATTTCCAGATAACTTATCAAATTCTTTCATTCCGGACTCAAGTGTTTTTCGAAACTTGCTTTCTTCCTTAGTAAGCTCCGACAAAATACTCTCCTTGTTGTCCTGAAGATTTTTGTATTCATCTTTATAATATTCTATGAAACTTATAGCAACATCTGCTATGAAGTTGGTATGCACGCCGAGATTCCTTGCATACCTTACTGCACGCCGTATGAGACGCCTCACAAAATACATCTGATCTTTATTTCCAGGCATAACTCCATCGCCAATGAGAAATGTGGCAGCGCGAACATGATCAAGTATCACGCGATAAGCAAACGTAGGGTTTTTGAGATCTGTGTAAGTAACTGCAATATCAGAAACATATGCTGTACCAGAAATCTCCTCTAATATTCTTTTTGCATGAGCAAAAACGTCAATATTAAACATATCCGCATCGTTTCCAATAGCCGCAACCCATCGCTCAAGACCAGAACCATGATCAACATTCATTTGAGGAAGTTCCTCAAACCCTGATGAAGTTTTTTTATACTGCATGAAAACATTATTGCCTATTTCCATGAAGCGACCACAGTCACAGTTTGGATGGCATATTTCATTAGCCCACTTACTCTTCTTGTGTATATCGTGAGTATGATTACCAATCGCATCAATCGGATCAAAATCATAAAACATCTCGGTGTCAGGACCTCCCGGCTCTCCTTCAGGCATCTTAGCAGGCACCCCTGCGCGACTCCACCAATTCTTTTTCTCAGAATAATAAAAGATATGGTCAGTAATACCTTCTAGAGTACGTATTCCATCTTTTTCAGGTTCATCCCCAATCCCAACAACAAATCCTTGCTCTTTAAATAGCTTCTGCCAAAGAACAGCAGAGAAAGTATCTCGAGGAACACCAAGTGACTCGTTCCCAGTAAAACAAGATACATAAAAATTGTGTAAATCTAAATTATACTCTTTGACAAAAAAATCAAACATCCATGTAATCTCTTCCTTCTTAAAGTAATCACCGAATGACCAGTTCCCAAGCATTTCAAAAAATGTTGTGTGCCGATTATCTCCTACTTCTTCAATATCTTGAGAGCGAAAACATTTTTGTGAGTCGACAATACGAAGCCCAAGCGGATGGGACTGTCCGAGCAGATACGGAAGCATCGGCTGCATGCCGCTCCCGGTGAAAAGCGTAGTCGGATCATTCTCAGGAACAAGGGAAGCCGATGGGACAATAGCGTGCCCTTTCCCTTCCATGTACTTCAGGAACTTGAAACGAATCTCGTTGACGGTTAGTGACATCACTTGATTATAGCGAATTACACGTAAAAAACAAAAGCGCACTTGCAGCGCGCTTTTTTATGTGCGAGAACAGCCTATCCTTCATTAACTCGTAGTACCTAATCGAAACTGTTCTACAAGAGAGAGGACAGCTTGACCATCCTCATTATCGCACGCAACACGTACAGCAAGTAATGGGAATTTTTCCTGAGGATTAAGTGGACGAAGAAGTGCTGCAAACACATCAAGAAGAGGGAGATCAGCTCCGAGACGTACACACTCCTCAAAAACAACACAAAGGATACCCGTCATTTCATCTCCGTTCGACTCACTTATTGCCAGCTTCACGGCCTTTATCAATCTCAGAGTGAGAGCCTCACTAGTGAGGCTCTCTGCATTTACAAAAAGAGTGCTGATCTCTTTCCCGTGATACTCTATCCTGCTTACTGTTGCCATGCCTATTTTCCTTCTTCCACGACCTACGTGAATCTGCATACCACTCTACCTCTTTAATTATAATTTTGCAAAACAAAAAGAACGCCTATATGATAGCGTTCTTTTTGCAAAAGATAGATTGTTAGTATGTGCGTCAAACTCTTTGAGGAGGTGGAGGTTTAATTAAAACCAAAATCCTCCCATCCCCATTCCTCCATGTCTACCACCTTTCTTACCACTCACTGCTTTAGTTTGCATGGTTGCAAGTCTTGTATCAGCTTGAGCTTGAGTGATGACACCCTTACTTACAAGCGTCGCGAGATTAGCTTTCATCTGCTCATCACGTTTCGCTTTTATTTTTGCTTGTAATTGTGCTTCGCTCACTCCTTTCTCAGAAGCTAGAGCTTTGAAGTCTTTGCCAGATGCCCAGGCCTGTTTCACTTCATCAGTTGTCGCACCGATAAGTGCTGCCTGATCTTGGAACATAGCAGTGTGTCGTGTCGCTATCTCGTCAGGTGTGAGATTATTCATCCCCATTCCGCCGAATCCCATAGCTGATGCGGATACCGCACCTAGTGCTACAAGAGACAGGACCCCTGCGATTGTCGCTTTTCTAAAGGTTGTATTCATGGTTGTAAAAGTTTAATGTAGTTAGATTATGAGTTTCCCGGATATACATCTCACTTTTTCGTGTACCACTCCTGCGATGATGGGAATCTAAATTCTTGCAAGATCTAGCAAAAAATAGCTTAGATTCCCGGCACCGCAGGAGTGATTTTCTGAAAGCACTCTAGGAAATACACAAGTGAGAAAAAGCTGAAATATAAAGCTCATGCGCGTCCGCCGTTTTATATCTCCTCTCCCCTCACACTAAGTACTACCACTGTACTTATACTTTTATTTCACTTTAAGTGAATCTTTTTCTTCTATTATATGATAAGGCATTCTAGAGTCTCCACTAAGTACGCGTATTCTTTGATTTTGATCAGCTGGCAACGATGGAAGAAGGCTACCAGGTTGGATGAGTTCTATGCTCATGATTTGGAATCTGTCACCAAAAAATTTTCCGAAGATGACAATGTCACTCCCGACTTCCGGCTTGCTGAACCCATTTGCGGTTGTACTTGCATAGACTGTGAGCGTCGAGCCATCAAAGAGTCTTACTGTTGCTGTCGTTGTGGATGTTTTAATAACTTCCCCTCGTATGACTGTCACACCATTCTCACCTTTCCATGGTCGAGGTCTGTTATAAGCGCGCGAGACCATATCCATATGATGCGACTTCGCATAATCACGGATATATTGGTGCATTCCCGTCTGACTCAGTACGAAGCTGATGACCACCGTGAGAGATGTGAACAAAAGGAGAGTGAGTGCTAATGGCTTCCTGAAAGAAAAGGTATAGTTTCTTGATATCGTCTCAATCACGATAAGCAGAAAGACCGTCATGACAAGAAGAAGGATAGGAATGAGATTAAGGGCCCGGACAGTTGTGATAAGGTCAAAGAATGACATATACATGAAACCGTATTTGGAAAGTACAAAAAGGAAAAGACTTCCGGCGAATACTGCGAGAAGGAATGCGAATATAATCCCTATGATTCCTAGACTGGAATAGAGAACGAACTTCCATCGTGGAATCATCTTGATATTCTCTTTAGAGAGCGTATGTAAAATTTTTGTTTTGAGTTCTGTCATACTTCGTAATGGTCAGTCATCAACATCTGGTGGAGTGCATCCTTCCCACGCTTGATACGCACCCCGACAGTAGCAATCGGTATGTGGAGCACATCAGCTATTTGCTGGTAGGTGAGCTCATCATAATAGTAGAGCACAAGGACTTCACGATACTTGAGCGAAATCTTCGCGAGCGAATGTTCAAGCTGTTCCTTATCCTCCCGACTGAGCGCATGAGCATCAGTCTCTTCCTTCGCAAAAGGGTGTGGAAAGAATGTGTCAAAATCAATGAAAGAGACTTTTTCTCCTCCCTTCTTCTTCAAATGTGTCACACTCTCATTGTGAGCGATACGGTATATCCAACTGTTAAATGAACGTGTGACGTCGAAGCTTTTCAAGTTAGTGTATGCCTTGATAAACACTATCTGAATGATATCTGAGACATCATCTTCTTGCTGGGTGAAGCGTCTGACATACCGGGTAAGTTTCGGTTCATACCTATCAATAAGCTCACCAAAAAGTTCCTTATCCCCGCCTGAGACCTTCTCTACAATTTCTTCATCAGTTTGGGCTATTGCGACAGGGTTCATAACAAGGCTCATAGATAGTACTATACACTATGGAACTTTATTTCAACAACTGACGGCGTAATGCCAAAAATAGCCAATTATATTAAGAAAAAGAGCCCCTATCACACGAAAGGGACTCTAACCAACATCATTGGCAACTGCGATCGTTGGAGATTACATTATAGGACGACTTATGACAATGTGTCAATACAACTACAAGCCAATCTTCGCCAAGAAAGTGTTTTTTGTTAATCTAAATTTTAAATTCAATCACATCCCCGTCCTTCACAATATATTCTTTCCCTTCTGTTCTTAGTAGCCCTTTTTCTTTCGCTGCTGCAAAACTTCCTGACGTCACAAGGTCAGTACAAGCAACAACTTCAGCTCGAATAAACTTCTGTTCAAAATCTGTATGGATAGCAGCTGCGGCACGTGGTGCTGTTGATCCCTTCTTAATGGTCCAAGCACGAGTCTCCATCTCACCAGTTGTGAGATAGGTATCAAGACCAAGTAAGTCATAACCAGCTTTGATAAGTCCATCAACTCCACTATCATGAGCTCCTAGCTCATTTCGCATCTCATCCTTCTCAACTCCTTCGAAATCCTTGAGTTCATCCTCAATCTTCGCATCCACTACGACATAGTGAAACTTATTCTGCTTGAAATAGTCGATGAGCTTGGTGAATCGTTCGTCGTTCATTTCATCCAAATTCTTTCCTCCTGATTGCTTGTTCAAAACGTAAAGAAATGGCTTCATAGTGATGAGATGAAGCTCCCTCACAAGTTTCTGCTCTTCCTCATCAAGAGTGAGTGAATTCGCAAGCTTCTCGGCATGGAGCGTGGTCTTTAGCTGTTCCAAGAGACCTTGCAGCTTGATAGCGTCCTTGTCCCCACGCTTCACGTCGCGCCCGATAGTCTGTATACGCTTCTCAACAGTTTGTATGTCCGCCAATATGAGCTCCATGTTGATGATCTCAATATCACGCAGTGGGTCAATCGTACCCTCCACATGAATAAGCTCGCCATTTTCATAGATACGCACAACTTCTGCTATGGCATCAGTCTCGCGGATATGAGAGAGGAACTGATTACCAAGTCCTTGGCCTTCGGATGCCCCTTTCACAAGTCCTGCGATATCCACGAACTCTACGACCGCTGGAATGATTTTCTTAGAATTAGAAATTGTAGAAAGCTGTGGAAGTCGTGGGTCAGGCACAGGCACAATACCAAGTGACGGGTCGATTGTGCAAAACGGGTAATTATCCGCCGGAACTGACTTCTTGGTGAGCGCATTAAAGAGCGTTGACTTGCCAACGTTAGGAAGACCTACGATTCCAATGGAGAGAGACATAGTGAATCGTATTCTAGCATGAAATTCTCAAACCGAAAGCAATGAATGATTTTTAAGGTGAGACTTTTTTTAACGTATCCAGGATAGCTTCATGCACATTAGTGAGCTGACTGGTAGATGTACTAGAAAATCCGGCGTAGGCCTTTTCAAGGTTTCTTGGAATGAGAATATCAACTGTATCTGATGCAAATGAAGTGAAAAGCGGGTAGAGACTTTCATGCTTTTCTGGATGACCACAAACTAGGATACTTTCATTCACTTTCAGTAATGAAAAGATGTTGGGCATATCAGTGCTTCGTATAGTCGCCTTAAAAGGAGGAGTACGTACCAAATTACCCTTATTTTGATTATAATCAGCGAATGGCTGGTTATACACAATCGTATCATCTAGGGTAACTACGAGTATTCGATTCTCATTAATATCTGGAATTAGATACTCGTATAGATTTATTTTTTTACCACAGTCATTTTCTATCACCTTGAGTGAATTCCTAAGTGTAAGTAGAAAACTAGCCTCTTGTACATTGAACTGAACCCCATCCATGAGAGAACCTTCTTAGAAATTTCTGCTACACTTTAAAAGCCAGAAAACTAACAAAACAAACAAATCTATGAAAG
>JAYVXX010000132.1:0-3924 GCA_043784805.1 Minisyncoccota bacterium
ACCCCTACCCTCGTTCTTATACGGGTTCCATCCTACATAAAGTCGGTCTGAGTAATCTCTTAAGACCCTCTCGAAGTGCTTACGGTTACAGTCAAAGACACTGCCTTTGACGATATTCCCTAAGCCTCTCGGCGGAACGTATTCCCGCTTACGACGGGCCTGAAGTTCCTCATTTCGAAGAATCGCTTGGTCCCGTATCATCTTGTCTTGTTTCAGCATTAGAACCTTGATTGGTAGATCTCTTATGTGCGTAATTAGCAAAAGCTATGATTACTGACCCTACTACAGCGAAATCTGGATTGGGTGTAACGAGTAGTTTACCTACTAGTAATACTAAAGAGATATTAGTTAGACTTAGTCTCTTACTATAGTCTAGTATGTTCAAAAAGTCAAGAACTCTTAGTGTATATTTCATCCGAGGCTGTATCCTATTGCGTAAGTAGTGGTACCAGTGAGGACAGCATATATACCGGAGTTAGCTGTTGGTGCAAAGCCTATCCTACTGGCCGTTGAGTCTGCGGCACTAAGGATAGCTGCATTCTTCACTAGGACAAAATTTGCTGTGTCCCAATTAGATATTCTAATCATCCTAACGGTCTGGCTAAAGGTGACAGTAGTGTCTGCTCCAGCTGATACAGTTTGGTGATTAGTTTGGAAACTGGTGTAATCTGATACACTCTCTAATATTGTAATTGGTGTTGGATTAGCCATATTTCCTTTTGATATATTGGGGCTTTTTAAGGAAGCCCCTAAACCTAACTAATTATGAAATTCCAGATGGGACAGCTAATGACACGATTTTACCGTGTGCATTGCGCTTGTCAGTACCGAGATTGATGTACTGTCTCCAGTAAGCCTGAAACTTATCGAAGTTACTTGCACGCAACCATGTTCCGGAATCATCCAGTCCACCCATAGCCATCGGGGCTACTTCGAACTTATAGATTCGGGCACGTTTAATGTTATAAACTTGGTTGTTCTGGCAATCGACGTCCAACCAGAATTCTTTTCCGTTGAACTTGAGTTTCGAAAAACCGGCATCCATACTGAGATCATTAAAGCGTTTCTCAGGAACCACGAGATCGAGATATTTACGTCTTTGGATCTTGTGAGCGATAATGGTGTCTGGGTCTTCTCCGCCGAGTGTTCCGATATCGTCTTCGAGACGTTGCAACAGATCACTGGTTAAGTTAGCAGAAGCTGCGTTAATACGAACTGCTCTCCACTCGAGGACAGAAGTTGCATCAAGGCCTTCAAACGTGGTGAGCAGAGTAGAATCGTCAACGATTCCATCCAATCCCATCATTTCTTTGCCGTCTGCAGAAGCTGAAACTCGGATGTTCTCTTTGTAGATCTGGTCGGTCGTAGCTAAAGACACACCAACAGAGCTGGTGAGGTAGATGATGCTGTTTACTTTATCTACGTTCAAGATCCTGTTGTGGGACACGCTGTTGTTAACACCTTGAGACTGTGCATCAACTATCATGTTCTTACGGAGGTACTGAGCGGTAGTAACAGTGAACGAAGTCAAGTTACTTGCTACAGCCTGAGCAGGTACAGCGAGTGTACCAGTTCCAGAACCGAAAAACTGACGGTTCATGTCTTTTCTAAGACGCTTCTTAGCGCCTTGGATTTCCTTTAAAAGACCTTCGGCAAATGCCTCTACGTCATCATCGGAAGCTTCAACAGCTAATCCAGTGATTTCGATAGGTCCGTTCATGATCTTGGGAACTACAGTATACTGTTGATAGTTCTCAGCATCGATTGTACGGAATTGCTCGGTTTCGTTCAAAGCACCGACTGACTCGTTACCGTAGTCATTGATTGCTCCGAAAAACCCTTTACCGCCTGCGGCGTACTTTTTTCCTGATTTAGAAAACTCGTCGAAAGACAAAGCTTCCAAATTCTGTTGGTCAGTCACTTCGCCTTCTTGAATACGTTTCAAGAGGGACGTAAGGGACGACATACTGGCTGATGCCATGTTATGCTCCTAATTAATGTTAAATTTGTTTCTTCATGGCCCTAATTTCGTTCGCCAACCACTTAGCTTGTCCTGCGATGTCCCCCGCTGCTAATTTCTTAGCTCCAGGTGTACTAGCTACTCCGCCAGTAGTACCTTTAGGGGTTGTGTCAGCCTTCTTAGCCGTCACATATTTCGCAGTATTTGCTCGTTCTTTTGATTCCATGGCTTGTTTATATTCGGCGTGGAAATCGTTAACGATCTTGTCTAAGTCATTTATACTTAGCTTCTGACCCTTTGATTCCCTGTCGTATACTTCTGCTCTTACAGCTCTCTCGTACATCTTCCGATCGTAGGGATCGGTGACTTTGTTAGCTGCCAATACACTGTTAAAATGATTGATAGCTTCCTTCTGAAATTGCTGCGTTTCATACTGAGCAATACGTTGTTCAAGCTGTGTAGTCTTACCTGCTTGATCGTATATAGCCTGTAGTGACTTAGCGTAGGCCGGATTGACCTTTTCTAAATCAGCTAAGAACGCGTCTTTTGGCTCTTCTTTTTTAGGTGCCGCTTGGTTTCTTAAATATTGCAACTCACGCTGCATGCTTTCCAAAGCCTGTGCTCTGAGAGCTGATTCCTCTTTAAAGGTTCGATTTTGCTCAATCAACTCCTTAAAGCGGGGGTGCTCGTGAAAGGGCGCTGGCTTCTCTTCCGGTATTTTTTCTGGTGCCGCTTCTTGCGACTCCGCTCCACTTGATTCAGGTTGCGAGCCCGATTCTTCGACAACTGGAGTATTGTCAGTTTCTTCGCTTGATACTTCGACTTCATCAGTCATAGGGATTCCTTTACGTCTAACCGGACGAGGGCGCTGGGAGACAGCGTAGCTATTGGTTCGGCAACGGATTACTACCTAGCTCTGGGAGTACATTGCTTGCTGGGGATGAATCAGCGTGGCATCCTGTGATTACTTAGGTAAAATAAGTCTTGATTTAACGGGTTCAATTCGAGGCTTATTCATTCGCTGAAGTTCTTTCTTAGCGACGATCTGCCGGATTACCCTGTCACATTGGTCAATTACGATTTGTTTTTGAAGTTCAATAGCGTGAGAGACATCTAGTAAGCTGATCTTTTTCATGTGATGCGCTAACATTGAGTAGTCGATAAAGAACTTGAGTCCCAGAGCGTTTACTTTCCTGCAAAATCCTAGGTCTTCGCCTTCTTGGATTTCACGGGTCTCTGGGTGGTATTTGAACTCGAAATAAGGTTTCTTGAGTTTCTCGATCACACTGCGTCTGATGAATATGCAACCCGTAGCTATACCATCGATAAAACCTACACCAGACTCAGGGATTGCTGCTGGTGATAGCTTACCATCTCCAGCGAGATCCTTATATACACAGTACGTGATCTGTGGACCGTCGAAACCAGGTTGAGTCATCCACACTGGATAAGGCGCACCTGCTAATTCCCACTTGCCGCCATGCTCTGTTACAAGTTCTAAGGTGCGTTCAGCGGGGATTATGTCTGAGTCTAAGAACCAAATCATGTCGCAGTCAGTTTTCATGAACTGCTCTATGTATGAATTCCTAGCGAAGTCGTGGAATATTCTACCTACATAGATCTCGGGGTATACGAATTCGATCTTGTCAGCGTACTGCTTCTCCATACGACGGAGAAAGTAATTCTGGGCATCTACGCGATCACCTGTACTACAGATCCCCATATAGATTTTAATCTTAGCCACGAGTTCCTGTACCTCCACCAGTTAGGTCTGGATTCATGGCGTTTTTCATCTTGGCTGTAGGTGCTGAACCCTTACGGATTTTTTCTTGTTTCCCCATTGGGTTGTCTTGCTCGGGTGGTTGTGGCGGTTGCCCTGTCACCTGAGACATCATCGCCGCTTGCATCATCTGCTCATGCATAGCTTGATCTTTAGCATCCTGATGCTGCTTGATGTGCATCAC
>JAYVXX010000133.1:0-3906 GCA_043784805.1 Minisyncoccota bacterium
GTGGAATACGCACGTGACATCGCTGGATTTTATAACCGTGCATGGGATGTTGAGCAGTTTAAACTTCCAAAAGAACACATCGTAGAAGGGGTAGCAACTGTGCCAGGAATCGATGGGGAAAAAATGAGTAAGAGTAAAGGAAATGTTATCCCACTTTTTGGAGATGATGAGGAAGTTAAAAAGGCGGTGATGAGTATTGTCACTGACAGTGCATCTCCTGAAGACACAAAGAATCCGGATGAGAATAATATTTATAATATCCATAAACTTTTTTTAAATAAAGAGGAGACGAGAGACTTTCGTTCAAAGTTTGAAAACGGTGGCTATAGCTACAAACAGGCGAAGGATGATTTGCTTGCAACAATCATGAAGTGGCGAGAAGGGAAGAAAGAAGTGTACGACGATTTGATGAATAATCCTGATAGGATTAAGGAAATTCTCAAGAAAGGAGGGGATGTTGCGCAAGAGAAAGCGCGAGCGACTATGGATACTGTTAGAGAACAAGTCGGGTTATAGAATAGAGAAAAGGTCACCACATGGTGACCTTTTACTTACCAACATTCAACGTGTGAAGGCATTGTCAAGCACCAGGCGTGCCCAATTGTCATGAGGACCAAGTAGGCTTCTTTCTACAATTGGTGGAAAGTCCAGGCTCCTCCTGTTGACTATGCCAGTATCAACAAGATGCTGTTTTGCTCCGGCAATACCAAGTCCACTATAGAGAACAACTTTTGGTTGGCGTTTGACGGTCCTGACAAAACCCATCAAGAGTAGTCCTGCATCATGACGAAGCCTACCACCTCGCTCTAATGGAAAATCCATTGAAATTGATACGACCATCGGAGCATAGTTATAGGCAAGGATTTTGACCTTCGCATCCTCGAGATATGTGCTATGGAGGACTCGTACGTTTACATTCCTTCTTGAAGCGTGTGTCAAGATACAATGACTCATCCTTTCAAAAGTTTCTGACATGAACTCAATGATCAAGATTTTTGTTTCTGTAAAAAACTCCATTTCTTCTCCCTAATGAACAGTATTGTTAGTATCCTACCAAAATAGCTTGGTTTTTGCTATTTCACCAAGGTCTTGCCTCTTGTCTTGGTAATGACCGTGACAATTAGTTTGAGAAAATAATTCTTAAAACATTATGGTATAATTAAAATATGGACGATTTACGTTCGTGGTCTATCTTTTTCATAGGTATTTGGGGAATATTATTTTTAGTTGTTTCTTCGCAGCTTCTTTTATTGCCGTATGAGATAATGTTTACAGTGTCTACAGGCGGACCAACCTCTTTTAGTGACTACTTTTTAAAGTGTGCAGCTTTTGTATTCCTCTCAGTCTCTCTCCTTGTTGCTATTATTTCTTGTTTTTATTATCTCTTTAGCAGTAAAAAAGAAAAAATTAATCCATGGGTAAAAATATTTATATTTCTTCCATTTTTAAGTGTTGCACTTTGTGTACCACTACTTGTTTTTTCCTCGACTCCCACAGCTACAAGTACCACAGAACCGTCTTCTGCAGAAAAACTTAACAAAATGGATTCACAGATTTCTAGTACAACCATTTTAAAGAGTCAGTATTATTATTTATATCAAAATAAATAATATTTTAATATTTAGTAAATTTACTAAAATCTGATAGTATAAGATGATAATGCGTACGTATATTAAGGACATATCAGTATTTGTGGGGCGGGAAGTCACCGTCAAAGGGTGGGTGGACGTGAGGCGGGACCAGGGGAAAATGGTCTTTCTTGATGTTCGTGATGTCACTGGAAAGGTCCAGGCAGTCGTGCTTCCAAATCATGTTGAGGCTCTCGAAGTTGCCCAAAGACTGCGTCCTGAATGGGTGGTAGAAGTGACCGCCCAAGTGAACAAGCGACCAGAGAGGAATGTGAAGGAAGGCACCGTAAATGGGGATGTGGAACTTGAAGTATTGGCTATCAGTGTTTTGAATGAAGCTACAACACCAGGATTCGACATTTCTACTGATGGATATGAAGTCGGGGAAGAAGTACGACTTGAGAAAAAATATCTTGACCTTCGCCGTGCGAGACTTCAAAAGAATGTGATGACACGTCATAAGGTTATTAAGTATATACGTGATACATTAGACGCTCAAAACTTTCTGGAGATAGAGACACCACTCCTTACGAATCCGACGCCAGAAGGATCACGCTCATACCTTGTACCATCACGATTATGGCAGGGAAGCTTCTATGCACTCCCTCAGTCACCACAACAGTACAAGCAGCTTCTCATGTCTTCAGGATTTGAGAGGTACTTCCAGATTGCCAAGTGTATGCGTGACGAAGATACTCGTGGGGATCGCCAGCCAGAGTTTACTCAGATGGACTTTGAGATGAGTTTCGTCACACGTGAAGATGTGATGAAAATTAACGAGGAGATGCTTATTGGTATCGTCACGAAGTTCTTCCCAGAGAAGAAGATTCAGCAAGTACCATTCCCAATATTTACATACAAGGAAGTGATGGAAAAATATAATTCCGACAAGCCTGATATCCGCGAGGACAAGAACGATCCAAATCTTCTTGCATTCCTCTGGGTGGTAGACTTCCCAGCGTTTGAAAGAACTGGAGAAGATAATGTGGACGACACTGGGGCATGGACGTTCACACATAATCCATTCACTGGCGTGAAAGATGAGTATCTTGATGACTTCATGAATGAGGAGAACATTGGGGGCATCGTTTCAACTCAATACGATGTGGCTTTAAATGGCTATGAAATAGGCGGGGGAGGGATACGACTTCACAAGCCAGAGCTCTTGAAGAAAGCATTCTCCATCATGGGGTATTCTGAAGAGCGTGTCGAGAAGAACTTCGGACATATGTTGGAAGCACTTGGATCTGGCACCCCACCACATGGTGGTATCGCATGGGGCTTGGATCGACTCCTTATGATCCTTCTAAACGAGCCGAACATTCGTGAAGTAATGGCATTCCCAAAGACCGGTGAAGGCAAGGACCTTCTCATGCAAGCCCCATCTCCAGCCAACCAAAAGACACTCCGAGAACTCGGAATTGAGCTTAAGAGTAAGTAAATAGAAAACTAAACTTATAGTGTGTTCTGTCTTTTAAAATTACTACCAAACTTTTTTCTTTTAGAAACTTCTCGAAAAGCTTGGCTTTGAAGATGTCCGTAGCTAGCAAGCGCAGGACGCGGAGACATATGAAGGAGTGCATTTTCTAGCAAGAAAATGACACGTGTTTCTAAAAGAAAATAAGTTAAAAATTAAATAAATTTACATTAAAAAAGTGATGAGATATGTTTAAAGATACCTTGTTGTTTAAGGAGTAAAATCTGTCACATTCCGTGACCTAAACTGTTATACTTTATATATGAAGAAAGCTATTTTTGCCCTCATTTTTGGAATTTCGCTTATAACTGAAGCTTCAGCTGCAACTACCTTTGAGAAGGCGATTTGGATCCCTTATTGGCGAAAGACAGAAGGGGCGAGCACAACACTGCAAAATCTGAGCACCCTCACACAGATAAGCCCTTTTGCTTTTGAGCTCCAGCCGGACGGGACCATCAAGAATGCACTCAAATTCGAAGATAACCCATGGCCGGCGGTCATTGCAGAATCCAAGAGTAAAAAAATCAAGATGTATCCTAGCATACTCTCCTACCCTCATACGGAATCCGAAAAGTACTCCCTCTATTTGCTTCTAGCTCAACGAACCAAGCGATATGCACATGAGAAGGATATTGTTGCGCTTGTGAAGAAATATAACGTCGACGGAATTGATATCGACTATGAAGCAAAGCTTGCAGACGATAGGCCGTACTTTAGCGCGTTCTTAAAGGAGCTTGCTACTCTACTCCATAAGAATAAGAAGCAACTCATCTGTACCATCGAAGCTCGCACCCCACCTGA
>JAYVXX010000134.1:0-3903 GCA_043784805.1 Minisyncoccota bacterium
GTCAGATACAGTCCAGAAATCTATTCCATCTACACTATTGGTTTGATGTCGAGCATAGAAGACATCATCCACTTGCAACTGCGTATAGTCATTCTTGAAGGTGACTATTTTCCCTACGTCCTGTCCGCTTACTATCTCTGCTTTCAACATCTGTATGTGTGATGACGTGTTGGAGCCAGGTATAGTGGTCGTCCCTTCATCTGTTACTTGAAGAACTTTTGCTTTTTCAAAGACTTCTGTATCTGGGACAACGACACCACTTGATTGTGCGTATGATATAGAAGCTAAAAACATAAAAACACATAGGAAAATCGGGATGACTTTTTTGAACTCCATTTCCTGATTATATCACCTTGGAAAAACTATTCCTGTCTAATTACAAGGCGGATAAAGCGATGATAGACATGGAAACTTGAAATGATTAAAAAGAATAGGAAAAGAAGCGAGTACGAAAGATTTTTTGCAGACGCTGTGTCCTCTCCTATTACATCGGCATAGGCCTTCTGTGGTAAAAATGATTCCATAAACCTTCCAAAGAAAGTGCCCTTCTGTACTAGCTTACGAACACTTGAACTGCCAGTTGGGGCAAATGTTACACCCCATAATGATGTTGTCGCAAATCCTTCACTGCCAAGAGAGCCGCCAATAGTAGTACTAGAGTCTGGACCATTCCCAAGGCCACTTCCCGTTCGAACATAGTTGACAGAACCATTCCCACTATAGAGCAAGCTGTGATTAGTAGAATAATGTAACTCGCTTGAGAACATATATACCCCCGGATGAGGTTGGATACCGAACGAGAGGTTGTACGTTACTGTTACTTCTTCATAAGGAAGAAGATCCCCAACATCGAATGTTTCGGTTCGCACTTTCTTTCCCGCTGGATCATAAAGTACATCATCAAATGTCGAAGCGTGAACGGGGAAGCCGGAGAGATTATGGAGAGTGAGTACTTGTTCACCTACCGTGCCTGCCCCGACAAGTGTCGTTGATGTTGCTGCGCGTTTAACTTCTACAGTAATAACCTGACCACTCCCTGAGTAGGTCGGAGATACGGTTATGGGAGTGATAGTGATAGGTACTCTTGACGGTGGAAGCGTTCCTCCAGCTCCACTTCCTGAAATGGTCATTGTCGTAGTGGTGATTGTAGTGGTATCTTGATTATCCGCAGTATTATTATCGGGTTCATGTTCCACGGCAGTCAAAGTGTTCGTAATTGCCGTACCTGGCGCGGTATCTCTAATTCTGGCATGGAAAACTATTTCCTTCGCATCATGTGGTGCCAGAGTCCCAAGAGTAAATGTGAGATTCCCTGACGCATCTTCCGTATAGGGAACAGTAGCGTCAAGAATATCCAAGTGGGCTTTATCGTATATTGAAGAAACGTTCACCTCCGTGGCATCACTATCCCCTTTGTTAATGAGGGTCACTGTATAAGTAAGCACACTTCCATTTTGAACGATAGGGCTCGTAGTGACTTGTTCTCCAAGCCACAGATCAGGTCTCCCGAAGGCAATGTTACCGTTGAAGTCCCCAAAGATATTAATGATTGCCAAGATCCAATTCCGACCGACGACATTCGTGTTCGCGATGTTAATCACATTTGCGGCGGCATAGGCATTCCCAGTAGTGATCTGGGAGTCCGTCGTATCAACTGTTTGATTACTTCCACTATCAGATAAAATGCTTGCAGTATTTGAGATACGTGCAGTACTTGTACTCATAATGTCCGTTTGTATGGGACGCACACTCCTCCCTTCGGAGACCTCTCCTAGATTCAATGTTCTTACATTTCCATCCGCTGCAAAAGCACTCCCTGAAGGTGCCCCAAATAACTCTCCTACCCATGCTCCGCTTACCTTAAGTAGTAGGGAGACAGAGCCTCCACCTACAAGAGACGAATTGCTCGTGTTAGAGATATTTGTCGAAGAGATAGTGCTTCCCGTATGAATGGCACCGCTTACTGACTCTATTGCATTCTCTCCGGCATTCGCTCTAATGCTGAGATTATTCACTGTATCTGCTGCCGCCTGCATGTTGATAGTACTGTTAGTCGAAACGCTACGCATGGTAGAAAAGAAATTGGAAAGTGATGGGAGCACGATGTCCCCATTAATATTTTTAAAAGAGTTGAGCGAGAGAAGGAAGTAATTAGAATCTATCACGTTTGTATTTGCCACATTCACGAGATTAAGACCGGCATAGGTGTTTCCGGTTCCGATTACTGCATGTTCTCTCGTAGCTACTAGATTACTCCCACTGGAGGCATGAAGAGCAATGACGTTCTCGATATCAGCGTCCGCAGTAACTTTCGCAGAGATGCTGTCAATTCCATTACACGCTAGTAAGGTGCACGTGGAAGTGGCGAGTGGGGAAGTGGAGTTTCGCAAATCCAGTGTCCCATCATAGCCCTCAGGTATATTAGCGAGCACGATAGACCCTGTCGAGTTTACGAGATTGGTGTTCACGATGTTTAAGATGTTTGCCATTGCTACTGCTTCTCCGGTTGTAATGGTTGTTGTGCCGGTTGGCAACGTACCACTAGCGTCTTCGAGTATCACCTCGGTAGGAACTGGTAGAGATGCAACTGTTGTGGTACTCGTTGAGGCCACCGTTCCTACGTTAGGCGTTGTTGTGGCATCAGTGGTTGTACCAGATGAGATGAATGTTGGCGAAGATGAAGCTGTCAAAGAATGCAGTATATCTATGAGCGTAAAGATAGTCGTAGTAGCTCCTACATCAGTAGTATTAAGACTAGAGGTGCTAGTAGAGCTTAGAGTACCCAGAGAAAAGTTAGTGGTGGTATTTTCTTGTAGATTAAAATCCGAGCTACTCGCTGAAGAAACTATACCAGGTGTACTAGTCACTGTACTGCTTGATGCTTGGTCTGTCGGAGTCTCTACAGCGTTCGAAGGAGTATCACTCGTTACATTGCCAACAATCAATGCTTCATCTGCGTACACAAGCATGCTAAAAAGTGGTGATAAGTTAAGTACTAGTAACGTAACGAGAAGTGTGGCGGAAGTTTTTTTGTTGGCTTTTTTTTGGTACATACATGTTGCATTTCGGTTGCTACATCAAGTCTTTTCGTAGAAGAAAGATTCTGTACTCCCGTTAGCTATTTCATAACAATAGCTAACGGGAAAACAGGATATATCCTGTTTTCTCCTACACCCTTAGTGACGAATCACTCGTGTCATGGTACGACCAGTTGTCGTTATGACTGTCGAAAGCGAATCGGTATTCCCCGTTGAAACTTTACCTCCATTACCTCCCATACCACCATTTCCTCCCATGCCTGCTGTATTTGATGCCATCTGTGTACTTGTCGTACTAGAAGTTGTGCTACCAGATGATGATGTGGAGCCACCACTACCTCCATTCTCTCCTTCGGACCCCACAGAAGTGTTCGCTCCTGATGAAGCTACAACATTTGTAGTATTTGAAGCAGTCCCATTAGTACCATTGTTCACTGTATACGAATCATCCGTATTGACGAATGTACGAGTATAACGTGACGATTGGTTATCGTGGTTAGTAAATGATGAAGCTTGAGTATGTGTGTCATCTGAAACAATGTTGTTGTTATTATTCATTGTTGAACTACTTGCGCTATCACCTATGTTTGAGAACTGTGTTTGGAAGTTACTTGTTGCATTGTTACTTGAAGACGAACTTGATGGTGGAACTGCATTTGTGCTTGAACTTGTTCCTGTTGCATCTGATGAACTAGCATTTGAGCTACTTGAACTAGCCGTTGACCCAGAATTGTTCGATGCATTTCGGCTACCGTTAGCTGAGCCAGATGTCGAGGTATCTGAGTGATAGAGATCTGAACTCATTGAGGCTGACTGAGCTGCTCCAACTTCAGAATTTAAGTCCAATGTCTCATTAAATCTTTGT
>JAYVXX010000135.1:0-3878 GCA_043784805.1 Minisyncoccota bacterium
TAGAAGAAAGTCTCATTCCCGAGGCATGTTATTCTATAGACTAATACAAGGTATGTTGCGTGTTACGGATAGGAAGGGGTGACAAGCGCCTACGCCAGTAACTAATTACCAATAACAACCTCTTATATTCCGTCACATATTCTCCGCGAGCACAAGTGTCGCCGTTACATTTTTTCTGCTAAAATGAAGTAACTATGGAACTACTGGCACGATTGCTTGGCGGAACAGAGCGAGTGAAAATAATGAGATTCTTCCTGCATCACGAAGATATGATTCTTTCACTTGGTGAAATTGCAGATAAGACCAAGTCAAAGAGTGTGTTGGTTCGAAAAGAACTAACTGCTCTGGCTACAGTTGGGTTCATTCAGAAGTCGCGCGCTAAGATGGTGATAAACACCGGTTCCGGGAAGAAAGTGTACTCAAAGGTTAAAGAAGTAAATGGATACAAGTTAAATGTAGCCTTTCCGCATAATCAAGCACTCAAAGATCTCCTCTTTGATTTCCAGTTGCTTGACAAGAAGGAGCTTGCATCGCGTTTCAAGGCAGCTGCTCGTATTAAGTTATTCGTTGTTTCAGGTGTTTTTGTTGGCAACTCAAAATCGAGAGTCGATGTTCTTCTTGTGGGTGAAGCTATCAAGAAACCAAAGGCGGAGAAAGTATTTGAAGTTCTTTCTGCTGAGATTGGACGTGATGTTGTCTATTCAATGATGGATGTGAGAGAGTATGAATATCGTTTGAAGATGTACGACAAGTTCATCCGTGATATTGTCGATGGGGAACATGAAACCGTTATCGATAAACTTAGAGAGGTGTCGAAGTAGAGGGGATACTAGATAATAGACAGGAGACCGCTTTGCTAACAAACAACAGACAATACATACAAAGTGTGACGCCGTAGGCGTCACACTTTGTATGTATGAATTAGTCGTATCATCTGATGTCTGAAAGCGAAGCGGTCTGATGTCGGATCCTGGGTATGTAGTTAGTCTATTGTCTGTTAGCGAAGCGGTCTGTCGTCGGGTCTAGAGTCCTGTATCCCCTGTATATATGATTTATAGGTGGTGATATAGGTCATGAATCTATCGTAATCTTCTTGTGTCGTAGATGCAGCTGTGCTGACGTTGGTGAAATGTGTAGTGTTTAATCCAATTGCTAAGGCTTTTTGATTCATGAGCGCTACGAAGGCATCTTCTCCGATACTCTTGGCATAGAGATGTGATACTGACGTGTCACCGTAGCTGACGAGTCGTGGTAGGAGTGCTTTTCGTGTCGTGTATGTCACCCCATCAGTGCCTAGTATTGGGTTGTCTTGAGTGAGTGCCTCCAAAGAAATAGTGGCGACCATTATGTTAGTCATATCTTGGTTAGAGAGGGGAATCCCAGCTTCTGTCGTTGTACTGAAACTGTACTCGTTATCTCTTGTGACGATAATAGGGGTACCTGTTTCCACAAAGTCATAGACTGTCTTAGCATCGGCATCGCTTAGTCGAATGCACCCGCCACTATACGCGCTCGATACTTTTTCACCACCTGGATAGTATGGCACTCCATGGATAAAGTAGTTCCCAAACAAATGGATACTATATGGCATATAGACGTGGCCAATGGAGCTGAAGTGAAGGGGTACTTTGTAGTCACTCACATATGAACCACCAATTGTTTCGTAGTAGCTCCCAGGCTTGCCTTGAGAAAGAAGGGGGAATGTTAGAAGTGTGGTGCTTCCATCATGGAGTTCGAGAGTCATGGTGTTAAGGTAGATAACCACATACTTACCAAGGAGCTCTGCTCGTGTGGTTGTTGCCGTCTCTTCTGTTACTTCTGCAGTTGTCGTAAGAAGTGGACTCACAAACCATAAACCACCACCAATAATAAGACTTATGAAAAAGATAGAGAGTGTTACATGGTTATTAGTTTTCTTATGTAACTTCTTTCGTTTCTTTTTCGACATAATATTCTCGAATATACCATAAAAGTGGATAATTATACATAAAAACGTCCTCGAGAAGGTATACTTACAGTAACCTTTATATATTATGTATGGAGGTGTCTACCCAGCCCCAGTTTTAATTTTTAGAATATTTTCTAGAATCTAAAACTGGAGCTGGATATATATACACACTTTATAAAATTAAAAACGAAGCTCAAATGGTAGTAATTACCCCTCTTGAGTCTTCGGATTAAAACTCTTTATGTTACAAGGAACTATTGATATCTTAGGGCAAGCACTTGTTGACACTGGCATGACACTTATCTCATTCCTCCCGAGTGTCATTATGGCTGTCATCATATTCGCGCTTGGTTGGGCTTTTGGAACTGTGCTTGGCCATGCGGTGCAGCATCTTGTTTCTGCGCTTCGTATTGATAAGGCACTTCATAAAGCAGGATTTGATAAGTTGAGTGAGCAAGCAGGGATTCATATCTCTGTCGCTGGATTCTTAGGTGGTGTCGTGAAGTGGGGAGTCATAGTAGCATTCACACTTGCCTCAGCCGAGATACTCGGTCTCACCCAAGTGACACAGCTCCTGCGTGATATCTTGGTCTACATTCCACAGGTTATCATTGCGGCGGTCATTCTTGTGATTGCGATGCTCTTGGGCGACTTCGTCTCACGTCTTGTGCGGCATTCTGTTGCAGCTACTGGTATGAAAGGGGATATGCCAGCACAAGTAGCCAAGTGGGCTATCATTATTGTAGGTGGTGTCTTTCCAGCTCTTACTCAGCTACGTATTGCACAGGGCTTGGTAGAAGTACTCTTCACGGGCGTAGTCTTTGCAGTGTCTCTTGCTCTTGGACTTTCATTTGGTTTGGGAGGAAGAGATGCAGCCGCTCAAGCTATTGAGAAGATGAAAGATAGGGTTTAGCTATTAGGGTGTAGGGTATAGTAGGGTTCAAAATACAGACAGAAAATGACGCCTATGGTGTCATTTTCTGTCTGTATTTTTAGTATTTCCTAGTGGCTACTCCCTAATGGCTAATGCCTAGGCCAAATCCTTGACTTCTTCTACCGATTTTGATAGCATAGGCTTCACTACTTAATGATAAAAAACGAAACAAAAACCCACTAAAAAGGAGGCCAAGTAACGTTTCGTTGCTCGACCGCCCTCTAGGCGGATTTTATTTTCTCAAAAATCATTAGGTAGGGTAGTTACTTTGACAACAGAATCCCGTGCATCTCACGCGCAACAGTACTGTTATCCAGTAGTAGAATTTTGATTCACTGGGGTCTAGCGGAGCAGATGACACGGACACATGAAAAAAGACAATTGACATGTGAGAATGAAGGAGCGGTCCTAATTTCTCACAGTGATAGTTATGTTTCCTAATAGGAAATTAAGAGCACACGGTGGATGCCTAGGCTCTAACAAGCGATGAAAGACGTGATCAGGCGGCGATACGCTTCGGGGAGGTGCCTAATAACCTTCGATCCGGAGATTTCTGAATGGGGAAACCTCATGCGAGTAATGTTGCATGGCGATACGGAGCATTCCGATCGCGCTTACCCAGGGAAGTGAAACATCTCAGTACCTGGAGGAAAAGAAAACAAAAGTTATTCTGCAAGTAGCGGCGAGCGAAAACAGAGAAGCCCAAACCACAGGTAGTAATACCTAGTGGGGTAGTAAGATAGAAACGTAGTTTACTAGAAGAGTTACAAAAGGTATGTATAGATTAAGTTGTTGGAAAGCAACGCCAAAGAAAGTGATAGCCTTGTAATCGAAATGCATACCCCTCTTTTGTTTCTAATCTTGAGTAATTCGAGACACGAATAGCTCGGATGAATCAACCGGAACTAACCGGTAAGGCTAAATATTGTTAGAGACCGATAGTGAACTAGTACCGCGAGGGAAAGGTGAAAAGAACCCCGGAAGGGGAGTGAAATA
>JAYVXX010000136.1:0-3837 GCA_043784805.1 Minisyncoccota bacterium
CAATTACTTTTAAAATTAAAATAAATCTCGGTGATAGCTCTTCGTTTTTTGTAACTTATTGTGTGCATTATAAAAGTATAACACTTACTCATTTTTGTCCTTATTACAAGTTACTAACCAGCTAATTACTTCTTTTCTCCTAATTTATGAGGGTTGTGATTAGGGCAGGTTTTATCTGAACATCTTTCGGGTATGGTCTTAGGTCACGGATAATTTCTCGCCGTCGCTCAAAATTTCCTCGACCCCGGCTCACTTGTTTTTCTTGCTAGAAAAACATAGTTCCGCCAGACAAAGACGAGCACAGACAAAGCAGTTTGTCTGTTTTCCAGAACGGTTTATTTCTTAGAGGTTTCTTTGTCTAACTTATGAGGATTATGCATTGGACATAATTTGTCGCTACATCGTTCTGGAATCGTCTTCGTCCCTTCCATCATAAGTTCACCACAAAGCGTCCCGTCAGCTTTCTTGTAAGCACAGCGATTGCCCGTTGGTCTCGTCTTGATGATATGTTTGCAGTCTGGGTAGTTGGAACATGCATAGAATATTCCGAAGCGCCCTTTTCGTTCTTCCATATAGCCATCTTTACATTTGTTGCAACTCACACCGGTTGAATTAGCTTTTCGCATCTCTTCATCTTGTTCGATGTACTTACACTTTGGATAGTTGGAGCAGGCGATGAACTTGCCGTAGCGACCTTCACGCTCCATCAGGTCTCCCTTCTCACACTTTGGACATTTCTTATCCAACTTCTTTGGTCCTTCCATGACAGTGCCGTCCATCTTCCTCGCTCCCATACATTCCGGATAGCGGATGCAGGAGTAGAACTTACCATTCTTGGCGAGTTTAATCACCATGTTGGCATCACAGAGTGGGCACTGCATACCTTCTGGCGCATCACCCATGCTTGTGGCCTTCTCAAGTTTGTCCTTGGCTTTCACATCCTTGATGAATGGTCCGTAGAAATCCTTGAGCGTCTTTAAATATGTTGCTTTGCCATCTGCTATCAGGTCGAGCTTATCCTCCATGTCCGCTGTGAATGTATCACTAATGTATGATGAAAAATGTTCTTCAAGGAATGAAATAACCACTTCACCTGTGTCAGTTGGATAGAGTGTCTTGTTGACCTTGTCCACGTACCCACGTGCTTCGATTGTTGAAAGAGTAGAGGCGTACGTTGAAGGTCGACCAATGCCACGCTTTTCAAGTTCTTTGATGAGACCGGCTTCTGAGTAGCGATGTGGCGGTTCGGTCTGCTTCTCAATTGATTGGAGTGTTTTTAGATTAAGTTCATTTCCAATAGCAAGTTCTGGCAAAATAACATCGTCGCCTCGGGCATCCTGGTCTACTTGGAGCCATCCAGGAAAGACTACGATAGAGCCTGTGACGGAAAAGTTCGGGATAGATTTGGAAGTAATGTTCGCAGCCACTTTACTTCGCTTCAATTTGGCATCCTTCATCTGACTCGCTACGGTACGCTCCCAGATAAGAGAATAAAGACGCTTCTCGTCGTCAGTGGTGCCACCACTACGTGCTGTAGCATGTGTTGGACGGATAGCCTCATGAGCTTCCTGAGCGTTCTTGGATTTGGTCTGATACTTCCTGACTTCAAGAAATTCTTTGCCATAGTTCTTCTCAATGACTTGACTGATTTCGGCGATTGCTTCCTCGCCGAGGGTCGTACTATCAGTACGCATGTAACTAATTAGTCCTTTTTCATACAATTTTTGTGCGATGCCCATAGTGCGCGATGGAGAGTAGCCCAACCTCGATGATGCAGCTTGTTGAAGTGTAGAGGTGGTGAATGGCGCCTTCGGAGATCGAGAGACTTCCGTACTTTCGAGATTCACTACTTCCCATTGACCATTCTTTCCTTCTTTAACTATTCTTTCAGCTTCTTCTTTCTTGGCTGGCTCTATCTCGCATTCGAGAAGTATGGTGTAGGTCTTGCTCTCTTTCATCCTGCCAACTGTTTGGAACTCACCAGCAATCACGAAGTAGGTGACAGGGATGAATGCCCTGATCTCACGTTCACGCTCCATAATGATACGAAGTGCAGGGGATTGTACGCGCCCTGCAGAGAGTCCGTACCGTACCTTCTTCCAGATAACACCGGAGAGGTCATATCCTACAAGACGATCAAGTACACGGCGTGCTTCCTGTGCTTCTTTCAAGTCCATATCGATATCGCGTGGGTGAAGGAGTGCTTCCTTGACAGCTTTTTCCGTGATTTCGTGAAAGGTAACGCGCTTGGAACCTTTTAAGTCACACGCTTCCCTGATATGCCACGCGATAGCTTCCCCTTCACGGTCGGGGTCGGTTGCGAGGATGACCTCATTTGACTTCTTGGCGAGCGCCTTGATATCCGCTATCACCTTTTCCTTCCCGGCGCTCACTTCGTAATGTGGTACGAATCCCGCCTCGATATCAACCGCCTTCTTATTGCTCTTTGGGAGGTCTCTCACATGACCAACAGAAGCGCGTACTTCGTACGCGCCATTTAAATATTTTGCAATTGTTTTTGCTTTTGAGGGGCTTTCTACGATGAGGAGTTTCATGGAGAGTAGATGTTAGACAATAGACATTAGACTATAGATAGATATAAAAAGCAAATCATAGCAACTAGTGTCTGTAGGATTTTTCTAATGTTTGTTGTCTAAAACCTGGAGTCTGTATTCTAAACTATCTTTCTCACTTCACCAAATGACTCTTCGATGTAGCCTTTCATTTCGAGTAAAGAAAATGCTGTAAGGTATTCTTCAAGTGTTAACTTTGTTTGGAGAAGAAGAGTATTTTTTTCAATCGGTTCACGCAGAAGACTAAGGATGAGAGATTCATTTTCTGTGAGTGATGAGTCTTCTTCTGTAGTTCCGTCTGTTTTGTTCTTCTTACTCAGGTGAAGAAGGGCGAAAAGGTCATTTTCGTTCGTGATTGGATAGGCACCATTTTTGATAAGTAAGTTTGTGCCCTCAGCAGTTGGAGAGAAGATATTACCTGGAACTGATCCGATATCCCGTCCTAGCTCAAGCGCGAGTTTGGCAGTGACTAGTGTGCCCGATTTCTCTTCTGCTTCAATAATAAGCACTGCATCTGAAAGAGCTGCCATGATACGATTCCTTTGTGGGAATGTCCAAGGTGTGGCAGAAATAGTGTCTTCTAGTTCTGAAATGAGGATGCCACCGGATTCTATGATTTCTTTCGCGAGAGCTTTATGTGAACTTGGATAAAGGACTGTAACGTCGAGTCCGCTTCCTGGTACTGCGATTGTCTTTAAACCGTGAGCAAGTGCTTCTTTGTGAGCGAGTCCGTCAATACCAAGAGCGAGACCAGAAAGTATAATAATGTCTTCACTAGCACATGAAGCAAGTAACTTTTTAAGAGCATGCTTACCATACTCAGTATATTTGCGTGAGCCAACTACAGTTAAGATACGAGGAGTCGCCCTCCCATAGATATCGATAGTTATTTCTGGCAATGTTCCACGAATGTAGAGCTGTTTGGGGACATCATGCAATTCAAGGAGACGACTAAGGAGCGGATGGTCCTCGAACTCTTCGCATGTGATACTATTTGAAGCTGACATATATTGCTAGTAAGTATACCAGGCTCCAAGGACTCGTTATGAAAAGAAAAAGGCCACGGTAATACCGTGGCCTTGTGGGAAAGTTTTTCAGAAGCAGACGAGCCCTCCAAAACCTTTTCCTGATGATGGGAGTTTTGCTTCAGGGAGTGCTCTTGCTTTAATACTGTAGTTGGCAGTATCCACATCTTCCCAGTTTTCATAGAGGTACCCCCATGAACTTCTTTCCGCCTGTAAGGACGTCCCTCGCATGAAAGTGT
>JAYVXX010000137.1:0-3823 GCA_043784805.1 Minisyncoccota bacterium
ATCAAGGCTGAATTAACAGATACGCCACAAGCAATTATTGCACAACAAGTTTACCCTAATGCTACTGCTGGTAGTGCTAGCGTTATGATGAGCCGAGAGTTAAAAAATGTTAACGTACAAGAAGCATTACAGTTGGCATTAGCTAAATACGATCTAACTACAGATAGACTTGCCAATGTAGTAGATGAAGCAATGAGTGCAACTAAGACAGTCATTATCGGTAAGGATGAGCAGGCATTTGCAGATGAAGTTCCTGACCATGGTATACGACTGAAAGCAGCAGGTATGGCAGCTAACTGGATGGGAATAGGTAGAGGTGTTGAGGGCGGCGTCAACGTAAACTTTATCAATGTATCTAAGGGCGATCAGGGTGAGTATGGGCTATAAGAAAAACAAGACTGAGGTCTATAAGCTTGAGATAAAGCATGAACCTATCGTTAAGAAGTATTGGGATAGTAAACCATTATTCAACCAAGCAGTCATAGACCTAACATGGAAAGAGCTGATTGCTCTCTTACCTAAGTAATGCCTGAAACCTACAAGCCATACAAAGACCTAATCAGTCTACAAAACACCGAGCCACCTATTGACACTAAGTTTAACTGGCAAGGCTACTCACGCTTTATGAATGACCGCTTTACTATCGTCAACAAGGACAAGGAAGAAGTACCATTCACCCAGCAACCAGCGCAGGATGACTTCCTGTACCACATGAGCCTGTACTACCAGATAATCATACTCAAGGCTCGGAAGATGGGCTTCAGTAGTACTAGCCTTGGTGTGGCAGCCGCTAAGTTCCTGACTGGTAGGAATGAAAACTGTGTATCAATGAGCTTTGATGCTGATGCTTCTGTTAAGCAACTCGCCAGGGCTAAGCAGTTTATTAAGAGCTATGAACGGGCAACTGGAACCAAGATACCATTTAAGTACAATAGGCAAAACGCCATGGTCTTTGAGGGTCAAGACCCGGAGACCGGCGAGACATGGACGAATACGCTTAGAGTTGGTACGGCTAAAAGTTCTAGCTTTGGCCGTGGTGATGACATTACGTTCTTACATCTAACCGAAGTTGCTTTTTGTGATGATATACCTACGCTACTAGCCGGAGTTGGTGAAGCATTGATACGTGGTAGCCATATGATCTTTGAGACAACTGCCAATGGGTTCAATAGCTATAAGCAGTTCTGGGATGACACTATCCGTAACAAGACGGGCTTTGGTGCGTTGTTCTACACGCCTGAGTGGGAATATGACGAAGCTTACTTACTAGAGCGTGAGAAAAGACTTGGTAGGCTATTCGTTCAAGAATATCCCCCAAATGCCCAAACTGCGTTCCTCACCAGCGGTTTTCCTTATTTTGATGCCGAGGCGATGGAAAGATATATCCACATGACCAAGGATCCAATAAATGTATAGTTACAAGGCTGGTAATAAGGTTTGTCGCATCTGTAAGCAAATCAAGGACTACCGGAGTTATTTTAAGGCTGTTGGTAATACTGATGGGTATGAAAATGCTTGTAAGCCTTGTAAAGCAGCAGCAGTTAATCCTCGGCATCGCCAAGATCGTATTAAGTCCTACAGAGCTAATAAAAAAGCTTTGGGTCATTATGGGTTATGTAAGACTTGTAACTTACCATTAGGTCGCAATGAGGGTAAGAATGGTAAGAGCAGAAATGGTTATTGTATTAAGTGTAATCGATGTGAAGTACATCAAAGCTACAAAGGTGGTTACGTTAATGAACAGGGCTATAGAGTTGTGCCAACATATAAAGGAAAGACTATGTTAGAGCATCGTTTATTCATGGAACAACACCTAGGGCGTGAACTATACCAAGATGAGAACATCCACCACATCAATGGTGTTAGAGATGATAACCGACTAGAAAACTTAGAGCTATGGTCAACAATGCAACCTAAAGGTCAACGCATAGAGGACAAGGTTGTATGGGCTAAGATGATACTTGAGCGTTTTGACCCAGAAGCTATGGAGCGGTACTTAGGTATGATTAAGGAGCCTATGTATGTTTAAGAATATTACACCTGCTGAGTACAAGAAGCTAGAGGGCATTGATACTATTGCATGGACACCTGTATACAAGGGCTACAAGACTAGCAAGCAACGTGAATACCATGAGTGCGAGGATGGCTATCGACACTTTATAGGTTGGGAAACCATCACCACTCCTGTAGGCAACCCACTGCACTACACCTACCACAAGCCTAGTGCTATGGAGATTAGCAGCTATCAAATGATACAGATGTGGAGTAAGAAGTTTATCGATAGTGCTAATAATAACCTAGTATTTACTAAAGACTTAGGTGAGTCTAAGACAATTACATTTAGTAGGTACTCAGATGTTTAACAAAGACATGTTCAGACAATACCGTAAGTTCGTACCCGGTGAGTTTATTATTGTCTACGTTGATACAGCTGGTGAGGGTCAGGACTACTGTGCCGGACACTTCCTCAGTAAGACCAGACTAGACATACCGATGGTACTGCACTTCGAGGGCTCAATCACCGATGTAACACCAGTACTTAAAGACACACTCGATCTTATTAAGACGCAGACAGGTATTAACCCAGTCGTCGCTTATGAGACGAATAATGGTGGCAGCTACGAGTTAGAGCGACTGAGTAGGCTCAACAAGCTCCAGAGTTACACCATGTACTACCAATACAAGGTAGACGAGACAGGGCGCTTAGTACGGACTGACAAGCTAGGCTTTAGTACTAACACCGCTACACGTGGTCCTATGCTGATAGGTCTGCAGGATATGATCAAAGGTAACCTGGTACGGATATACGATAAGCTAACCGTTGATGAGATGTTTAGCTTCGTGAAACACAAGACACCGAGTGGTTGGCGAGCAGAGGCAGAACAGGGTAGCCACGATGACCTAATCATGGCGTTAGCTGGGGCATGGCAGTTATGTCAGACAGAGAGTAAGCCAGTTAATGAGTACGAAGATCTGAACCAGTATCAACAAGTAACGAGCTTTGCTATATGAAAAAACTAATACTAGCAATCGATTTCGATCAAACCATACATGACAAACTACACCCCGTAGAGGGTAAGAAGATGGGACTACCTATGCCTGGCGCACAGGCCGCTATGGATGAGTTATATCAGCAGAAGCATAAGATCATCATCTTCACTACGATGGCGACTACACCTACTGGTAAACAGGCTGTAGAGGATTGGCTCGAGTTCTACGATATAGACTTTCATGAGGTAACTGCTGTGAAACCTAATGCAGCAGTGTTCATCGACGATAAGGCACTCCATCACACTGACTGGGAGAGTACCATGCAGCAATTAGTCGAGAGGAAAATCATTAAGAGTTATGACTTATAACACCATGCATGACGTTATATACAACCCAGACCCTAGCCTATATGCCGCTATTTACGGCTTAGTACAGACTTTTACTTGCAATACAACCGAATTAGATAATCAGCAACACCATAAAGGAGATAAGACATTGAAAAGCGAAGATTGGCAAGACATAGAGAACGTACGCAACCAAGCGATAGCCCAACTAGCAGAGGTATGCGCCGCAATGGGACTATCCTGGACGGCTAACGCTAAGGAGTTCAGCATTACCCTACCCGACTTCATCATTGCACGGGTAGACAGAGACGTACCCATTAGCAACTACCAGTCACAACCAACACGTCGTAAAACGTTTGACATTAGTACATGGGGCGAAAAAGGCCCAGTAGAAGGTATGCCTGATGACTTCCAGATGCCTGACTACGGCGAGATTCTAGACGAGGGTGTTCCGCCACAAGGAGACAAAGATGCCGAGTCCTAAACCA
>JAYVXX010000138.1:0-12056 GCA_043784805.1 Minisyncoccota bacterium
CATGTGAATCTTGTCTTCAACCATGTGGTGAAGTTTCATGATATACATGACACCAACGGCAGTCTTTTGATTAAACGCCTCCCCTGTACGACCGTCAAAGAGCTGTATAGTTCCTGATGCATCGTATCCAGCCTTCACAAGCTCCTCCTTGATCTCAGTATCTGATGCTCCTTGGAACGATGGGACAATAGCCTGGTATCCAAGCGCGTCCGCTGCGAGACCTAGATGCATCTCAAGAATCTGCCCAAGGTTCATACGTGACGGCACACCAAGTGGAGTCAAGATGATATCAATAGGAGTTCCGTCTGCCGCAAATGGCATCTCTTCTACAGGGAGGATTGTTGAAATAACACCCTTGTTACCGTGTCGTCCAGCGAGTTTGTCTCCAACTGAAATGTTACGAACTTGTGCAACTTCAATATGAATACGCTTGATGATGCCACTTTCGAGGTTGTCCCCTCGTTCTCGTGAGAATACTTTCACTCCGATAACACGTCCGCGCTTTCCGTGATCAAGTCGTAGGGAAGAGTCCTTTACATCACGTACCTTCTCACCGAAGATTGAACGAAGAAGTCTTTCTTCTGGAGTAAGCTCGGTCTCGCCTTTCGGTGTAATCTTACCTACCATGATATCTCCTGGGCGAATTTCAGCTCCAATACGGATAATTCCGTCTTCATCTAAGTTCTTCAATTTGTTTTCACCGACGTTAGGGATGTCATGGGTGGTGACTTCAGCTCCAAGCTTCGTATCACGCACGTTACAGACGAATTCTTCGATGTGAACTGATGAGAACTTACTATCCTTTACGAGTCTTTCTGAAAGGATGATGGCATCTTCGTAGTTCGCACCATTCCATGCCATAAACGCAACACGAATGTTGTGACCGAGCGCAATCTGACCATTGTCTGAGGTTGCAGCATCAGCAAGTACCTGCCCTTTGGTAATCTTATCCCCAAGAGACACAATTGGTCGCTGGTGGAAAAGGTTAAAGGCGTTCGTACGAGCAAAGTTGATGAGGTCGTACGTATATTCTTTCTTATCAGACTTGACGATGACCTTTTTGGCATCGACATACTTCACTTCACCTGCTTCTTCAGCTATTACAAGTCGTCCGATGTGCTTTGCAGCTTCACCCTCCATACCGGTGGCTACGAGTGGCGCTTCTGGACACATAAGTGGGACAGCCTGCTTCTGCATATTACTACCCATGAGTGCGCGAGTTGCTTCATCGTGCTCCAAGAATGGAATCATAGAGGTCGCAACAGAGAAGGCCTGATTTGTAGCAACGTCGATGAATTCAACTTCAGCACGTGGCGCTAGCCCAGGCTGACCAGCACGACGAACTTCGATTTCTGCCTTAACGAGCATATTGTCATCACCGAACTCATTTCCGCCGTGCGCGATGACATACCGCTCTTCTTCAAGTGCGTTCATGTACACGATCTCCTTGGTGATAAGACCTTTGACTACTTTTACATATGGAGTCTCGATAATACCGAAGTCGTTGATACGAGCGTAGTTAGACAAGCGCAAAATAAGACCAATATTCGGACCTTCTGGGGTGTGGATTGGACATACACGACCGTAGTGGGATGTGTGAACGTCACGAACTTCGAATCCGGCACGCTCTCGTGTAAGGCCTCCGGGACCAAGGGCAGAAAGAGTACGAAGGTGCTCGACTTCCGCGAGCAAGTTTTCCTGGTTCATGAACTGGGAAAGCTGGTTGGTCGTAAAGAATTCTTTGATACGAGCCTGAAGTGGACGTTGATTGATGATAGCAATCGGAAGCGTTGTATCAGTATCAATAACTGACATCTTGTCCTGAATGTTACGCTTCATCTGCATCATACCGGTACGAATCTTCTGTGCCATCATTTCACCTACATAACGCACACGACGTGATCCTAAGTGGTCGATATCGTCTTCAATAGCATTCGGATTGTTGTTAAGCTCTATAATATGAGTAATGATATCTACCAAATCCTCCTTTGAAAGTGTACGACGCTGCGCCTCCTTGTCCTTCTGATCGATTGACTTCCCGAATCGCTTGTTGAAACGGAAACGTCCAACTGGAGAAAGGTCATAACGCTCAGGTGAGATGATAGAGTCGATATATTCCTTCGCATTCTCTGGAGTGGCCAAGTCACCATCACGAAGTCGCTTGTAGACTTCTACATATGCATCATGGATTGTCTTGATTTCATCACGCTCAACGAGTGCTGAGATGATAGGGCCAGCTACAACATGATCCTTAAAAGCATTCTTAATCTGATCGTCCGTTGCAAATCCAAAAATACGAAGAAGTGCGATAGCTGAGAACTTTCGCTTCTTGTCGATACGCACATAGACACCACCTTCAGCTTCTGTTCCAAGCTCAATCCATACACCACGTGAAGGGATGATCTTAGCACCAAAATAACGCTTGCCTTTTGACTCTTCAGAATCAAAGAATACGCCGAATGAGCGTGCCAACTGCGGGACAACTACACGTTCGACACCGTTAATGATGAATGTACCGTGAATGGTCATCAAAGGAAAATCTGCCATGAAGATTTCCTGCTCCTTGACGGTATTTAGGATCTTGTTTGAAAGCTTGACGCGCGCACGAAGGGGAGCTTCATAAGTTAGCTTGTTTTCCTTTGCATACACTTCGTCGTACTTTGCTGGAGAAAGTTCGAAAGAAATGAATTCAAGGTCGAACTTCTTCTCAGAGTAATCACGTAGTGGTGAGAACTCACGGAAGATCTCGACAATACCTTTTTCGGTAAGGTCCTTGTAGGAAAGGATTTGGTTTTCGACGAGGTTAGGGAGCTTGGTAAGTGGCTTGCGATATTTCGCAAATGTCTTCTGTGGACGAGAACCGGCAGTCAACGCATGAGTTTGTGTTTTAGGCATAACGACAATGGTGCCAATAGGCCAGCTTGGCCGATTGGCTTACTTTATTAAAATAATGTTCACCTCAAGAAACTCAATTGAAATCAAATGGAAACCCAATAATCTAAACCAATAAAAACGTATAGCTTTCCCTCTAAAAACGTCTTATTGCCTCATTCATAACTAAATCAGCGGTCAATAGTGGATGGATTATACCATGAGGTATCACAAAAGTCTAGAATATGCCAGTGGATAATAATAAAACGTCGAAAAGCTTTGCTTTTCGACGTTTTTTACAGCAGTACAACAGCTCTTATGCCTGCAGTTCCTGGAAGTTGCTAGACCACCTCTTCATTTTTTTCAGATCAGTTTTTGAGAAGAAATGATGGAATATCTTGGTCATATCCCCAGTTAAGAATTCACAGTACCATTCCGGCTTCTTTTCTTCCCCAGCCCATACCGCTTCGATAGCTTCCTTGATATTCTCAAGCGGATATTCCTGTGGATTCTCAAAGGCGATAACTCCACAAGGCTTCTCCTGTAATTCCTTGATACGCGACCAGAAGAATTGCAAGCCCTTCATGACATGGTCGTAATCAACACCCTCACCGACACGAGCCATCTGTCCTAAAGTCGCCGACTTATAGATGCTAAAAGCCTCATCGGCCTTCAGGATACGGCGATCAGAATGAATCACGACAACCTTTGCTGAGCCATTCCTGAGTGCTTGTAAGACAGCATGCATCTCTTGTAGAACAGGAGGACATACGATAATGACCCCCGGAGACACAATATCCAACTCTATTTCCATATGAACCCCCTTTTTGATTAATGAACCTAGAACTTTATCCTACAACACTATTGTAAATTAGCAAGTACTCCTCATGCAAGCCTACCTACTGATACTACATATTTCCTCCACAATCTCCGGGAACTCCTCCATATTGAAGTGTCCTCGGTCTTCGAAAATTCTTGTTGCCACGTTTGGTAATTGTGATTGGTAGTGTACAAGTTCACTGAAATCAACAACGAGATCCTCTACAATATTCGCAAGTAGATCCCAAAAAAGATGAAAAAGACTTTTAATATTTTGAATAATTTTAAAGCAATGATAACTATTTTCTTACTTTATTACAAAACTTCGCGTAATAATCCTACCACCCTCAGCATACTGAGCCGAGATAGTAATAATCTTATCAGAAAGACTAACTAAGTAGCCTGAACCGTTCGTATTTTCCGTACCGGGTTCAATTGGAATAGTGGTGAGATATTTCGGAGTAAGCCAAGGCTCTATCATCCCCTTACAAGAAGAATGATTGTTTGTACACATCACCTTTGGTCTTGATGTGACAGATTTAGGAAGTTTCAAATTATGATCTGCTAAATACTGTGTAATAGCTAATTCAATGCTGCCAATATCTGTAAATCTTTGCGAATTCCTTGTTCTTATTAAAGTTTCTTTAGTGGCAGAAGCTACTCCACCACTTAATGGTGAAGAAGTGGTATACATAGTTTTACAATATACATCATTCACCTTCCCTCTTGTAACTTTACCAACGGTTCCAGTCGAGGGGATACCATTTGCAACTTGCAGTTTTTTTAATGCAGTAACCGTACCTGAGTCAAAGAAGCCTGTTGGTTTAGTGGTTAGATATCCTCCATTAAAAAGAAATTGTTGAAGTGAGAGGACTTCGCCATTTTCTTGACCTTTAGTAAGACTTTTAGTTAGCAAACTGCAAAGCGGCCGGGAAGAATACAGATCTACAACTATTGCAGGGTAAAAGGATTTTCCAGCAGGGGTAGTAGTTCCAAATTTTATTTCAACCATCCCATCTTCTTTGTAAGCATCTTCTGGGAAGGTAACCCAATATGGACTTGTTAGTTTTGACTTTTTGTTAACCTTTACTATTCCAGGTACTGTCATCCAAGATGCTGGACTGTTTTTAATTTTTTTCCCGTCAACATTTTCCAATGATGTGTAATAGATTTGGTCGGTGTCACTATAATTAGTAATCTCAAACATCCCCTGTACAGTTTCCCCACCTTCTCCTGTTATTTCGGTATGATAAGGAAATGTATAATTGGTAATAGGTGATGGTAAGACACTAAAAGGATAAGTACTTTCAACTGGGGGAGTAATGAAGCTTCCAGAATCAGCAGAAACGACTGAAAAAATAAAAAAGAAAGATGATATAAAAGATAGTCCGTTTATAAGATGTTTTTTCATGAGAAATTATTTTATATAATTTACTTACATGATACCACTTACAAGGATACTTTTGTATGCATAGGCAATCTTACAAGGTTGTTTATTAAATTTACCCCAACTTCCTAATCTCCTCCACAATCTCCGGGAACTCCTCCATATTAAAGTGTCCTCGGTCTTCGAAAATTCTTGTTTCCAAGGTCGGAAGTCGGTCCTGGTATTGTTTCAACTCTCCAAATGGAACCACTAGATCATCCTTACTGTGGTAGATAATAACCTTTCCTCCTTGTTGTTCTAACTTTTCAAGTGAGGTAGTGATTGCGAATTGTGGTAAAATTCTCCCCTCATCCGTTGCAAATGGTGGAGCGACAAGCAGTGTGCCGGAAATCTTTTTTGCTACATCATGCTCACTAAGATACTTCGCCAAAAATACCGCACCAAGCGAATGGCCCACCAGTATGAGTCCATCATTAAGAAGTGGCAAGAACTTTTCAAACCAAATACACCACTCAGCATAGACAGCATTCTGTGCGTTCGGCATCTTCGGTAAAAAGACTTCAAAAGTATCTCCTAGCTTTTCCTGTAAGTTCATCTTCCAATCTATTCCCTGCAACCTTTCCAAACTTACCTCTTTAGTCTTGAGATATTCAAAATATTCTTCATACGTATCAAATGCCGTCCCACCATGAATCACGAATATTTGTTGTTTCATAGACTAAAGTCTATCAAAAAAACTCTAGTATGTATTGTTTCTTAAACTTATCCAAATTTTTCCGTTTTAAAAGCTTCTCGGAGTGGGCCGTCCACAGGTGTCTGCCTATTATAGGCAGACGAGCCGAGAGGGAGTGCATTTTCTAGCAAGAAAATGACACGTGTTTTCAAAATGAAAAAACTAAAAATTAAAACAGAGGAATGGTACCAATTATCCCCGTTATCTAGAAAAAAATCTGTTATACTGAAACTATGAACATCCTCATCGTGACTGCTCATCCTTCAAGTAAGGGTGATACTCACACCATTGCCAAGACATATGCTGACATCAAGCGTAGTAAAGGTCATGCCATTGAAATCATCGACCTCTATGCCAAAGAATACCGAGTAGATTTCTTTCAATTCGAGAACATCAGAGAATTCAAGCTCCTACCTGTACAAAAAAAATTTCACGAGCAACTCCTTTGGGCTCATGAGATTGTTGTTGTGCATCCAGTGTGGTGGAGTAGTGTACCTGCTATCATGAAGAATTGGATTGACCTCGCTATCTGGCCAGGAATCGCTTATAAATATAGCCCTGAAGGAAAAGTACTCAAGTTGCTCGATGGGAAAAGTCTCAAAGTCTTTGCAACATGTGGTGGACCATCGTGGTACTATCATCTTCCGTTTGTCATGCCACTTCGTACCTTCTGGGAAACCTGCGTCTTCGGATTCTGTGGAGTCGACCTTGTCGATATCAAAGTCTGTGGGAATCTCGACAAGTGTAAAGGCGAAGTACGTGACCGATATCTCGCAAAATTCTTAAAGAAGATAGAACTCTCGGCATACTCATAATCAGATATTAGCGATTTAGCAAGATGTCTCCTATTTTTGCTTATTTGTCTACTATTGTGTAGGATTACTACTGGAAGTTTTTATTGTCAATAACTCTACAGGAGAATTATCTTGAATGATACAAAATCGATGACATACGCTGGATCTGGTGTCGACTATGGTGCCATGGACCCTTTCAAACGTGACTGTCAATTAGCAGCTGCAAGGACTGCTTTCCAACTGGGAAAGAGAGGCTTCACAGAGGTGGGTTGGAGCAGAGGTGAGAGTGCGTATTTAATGCGCATGCCGAATGGACAAATCATGGCACATGTCGAGGAAGGTTTAGGAACAAAGAACCTGATTGCAGATGCTGTTGCTAGACTTACTCATAAGTCTTACTACGCTCAGTGTGCACAAGACAGTGTTGCAATGATCGTGAATGACATGATTACTTTAGGGATCTTGCCGGTGTCAGTCGCAATGCACTTGGCCGTAGGGTCCTCTGAATGGTTTGGTGATAAGGAAAGGGTAGTGTGCTTGATTGCAGGGTGGGAAGCTGCGTGCAAGCTAGCTGGATGTGTCTGGAGTGGAGGTGAAACACCTACGCTAAAGGGAATCATTGAGCCACATGCATTCCTTTTGTCTGGTTCCGCAGTTGGCTATGCCAGTTCTACTCGATATCTCATCGACCCATCATCCATAAAGGATGGTGATTCAATCATCTTTGTCGAGAGCTCTGGAGTACATGCTAATGGGCTCACGCTTGCACGTAGGATTGCAGAAAACCTTCCCAACGGATATATGACACTTCTCCCAGATGGGACGACATATGGTGAAAGATTACTTTCCCCAACCCACATTTATGTCCCACTCATTCGTGTTTGCCAGGATAACGACTTGTTTGTTCATTATGCAGTCAATATCACGGGTCACGGCTGGCGCAAGTTGATGCGGGCAACAGGAATGTTTGAATATGTCATCGATAAGTTACCAAGACAACAACTGATCTTTGACTTCATTCAAGAGCATGGACCAGTAGACGAAATGGAGATGTACGGCAACTACAACATGGGAGCCGGATTCGCTGTTTTCACTAATCGTGAATATGCAGATGCAGTAGTTGATTGTGCGAATCGCTTGGGATTCATGGCATTCAAGGCAGGGACAATTCATGCAAGCGAAAAAAAGCGTGTCATTATCGAACCAAAAGGAATCGTGTTTGAAAGTGACACCCTTCAGGTGCGATAACAATCACACCTACCCGGCTTCGAAGCACACGCTTCGAAGCCTTTTTTATATACTTTCCAAGTAGATATTGGATAGAAAAAAATACCATTCAAGTGCTACACTATAGATGCTGACGAAATTCTTTCCTCAGTACCTGTCGTCCTTTTAACCTTGGAGAAGATTATGAAAAAGTCCCTGGTTGCATTAGCTGTAGCGGTATGTCTCCCTCCGTTTGCGGATTACTTCGAACCCCAACTCTTCGGGTACAGTATGCTGACGTTCGTTGTAGTCATGACACTTGTCGGCGCATTCGTTGCGTGGCGTCTCATGTGGCAGGCAAGTCTCTTGCCAACCCCGTGGCGGCCAAAGACTAAGGATATTGATCCCCTCTTTATGCGAGGTTTGGTCGAGCCACTCCGTCATCTGACCGAACACCCTTGGTTCCTCACGCGCCACACACCACACAGACTCATGAAGCTGGCAATCTGAGCATGAGCGGCATCGACGTTTCTTCACGACAAAAAGCCTCCCTAGGGAGGCTTTTTCTTTTGTGTTTACTCTAATCACTAGCAACTAATAACTAGTAACTATTCCTATGCCTTCAACCCTTGTCCAGTCTTGAAGAGGTACACAACCCAACTGAAGAATACTGCGATACATCCGAAAATGACCGCTACGCAATTGAGATACGAGATATCAGAGAATCCGAGCGTACCATACCTGAATCCATTGATCATGTAGAGTATCGGATTAAAATGAGATAAATTCTGCCACAGAGGTGGAAGTAACTTCACTGAATAAAAGACTCCTCCTAAGTACGTGAGGGGTGTGAGCACGAAGGTCCCAATGATACTCAAGTCATCAAAGCTTTTGGCATAAATGGCGTTGATGAGACCTATTAAAGCAAACAACGTCGCGGTAAGAATAGCAACAAAGAACGCCAGGAATGGATGTACAACAGGAATCGTCTCAAAGAAGAACGCGCTCGCAAATACTACAATACCGATCAGTACCCCTCGCGTGACAGCTGGCGAAGTGTACGCCGAAACTACAAGCCATGCCGGCATCGGAGAGACGAGTATCTCCTCGACTGTCTTCTGGAACTTCATGAAATAAAATGACGAGAGCATCCCTTGAAACGCGCTATTTAAAACCGCCATCATCACAAGCCCTGGCACAATGAAGGCCATATATGACACACCGCCTACTGCTTTGATCTGGGAACCAATGAATGTACCGAATATGATGAAATAGAGCACCGTCGTCACGATTGCTGGAAGTATCGTCTGCTTCCAAAGCCGAAGAGACCTCTTCACTTCCTTAACGAAGATGGTCATGAATGCGACGTAGAGTTGGTAGGAGCTCATAGGGATAGATGTTAGATGTTAGATGTTAGATGTTAGATGTTAGATGTTAGATGTTAGATGTTAGATGTTAGATGTTAGGTTAAAGTATACGTGACCTCTATTTTGATAAGCAAGTGTTGTTATGTTCATTTTTGTGGTATCTACCCAGTAGGTGATTCTACTGAATCAAAGTCTAAAATCTAATCTCTAAAATCTATTTTGTTATTTCTAAATACACTTCTTCTAGTGGTCGACCATTCATGACTTCTTCCATCGTGCCACGCACTTTTATCTCACCATCTGCGATAATCGCGATATGCTTGCATAGCTTCTCCGCCTCTTCAAGGTAATGAGTAGTAAGAATAATAGTCACACCACTCTCGTTAAGCTCTCGTAAGAATTTCCACATCTCGAGCCGAAGCTCGACATCCACTCCCGCTGTAGGCTCGTCCAAAAAGAGTAATGTCGGCTTGTGCACAAGTGCGCGAGCAATCATGAGACGTCGCTTCATACCACCCGAGAGCTTGATCCCCTGGACATTCCTCTTATCGAGAAGCCCAAGCTTTTCTAGTAGCATATCCACTTGTGCCTTGGCGTCTTTGCGTGGGATACCATAATACCCTGCTTGTGTGTAGAGTATATCCTCAACTTCCGTGAAAGCATCGAAGTTGAACTCCTGTGGCACGAGCCCAACACGAAGCTTAGCCTTAGAACTCTGAGAGTCTGTGTCAAAACCATAAATACTTATCGACCCCTCAGTCTTCTTGACCAAGCCACAACTTGTTCCGATGAGTGTCGACTTCCCAGCACCATTAGGACCCAGTAACGCGAAGAAATCTCCTTCCGGAATGGAAAGGTCAACACCCTTTAAGGCGACTTTGCCTCCATCATATACCTTCTTCAAACCTTGTATTGTAAGTGCCTCCTTCATGCGGACTAGTAGAGACGAACCATTAGGCCAAATCTTTCAGCTCAACGTTTCCCATAAAGTCACCTTTTCCGATCTCAAGCCCATAATGACGCAAAATAGCATACGCTGTCGTGTAGTGGAAATAGAAATTGGAAAGCGTATATACTTCTACATAGTACTTTCCACTAAATCCTTTTCCTTGCATCCATGTCATAGGAATCATGCGTGCATCGAGTTCTGCATCGGACTTGACCATCTCCTTGGTAAGAGTCTTTAAGAATGTGACGGTAGCGTCTACTCTTGTGATGAGCTCATCGAGAGTTTTTTCATTGTCTTCAAATACAGGGTAATCAACTCCGCAGAGTACACCACCTCCATTTTTGGCAGCAGATGTCGCTGATCTCACTTGCCCTGCGAATGAGAATTGGTCAAGAGCGATACGAGCTCCCATGATAGTCTCATCAGATATCTTGTGCTCTACCTGATAGACTTTTGCCTTCTCCAAGATTGCACGTAAGTTAGTAAGATTGCGAATATATGCGGTTATAGTTATATCAAACATAGATAGTTAATGGTTAGTAGTTAATAGTTAATAGTTACAATACAAAACAAGATCTGCTTACATTTTTACTTCCACGCAGCGAGCCAGTCCTTCATCATCTTAATCTCGGTACTCTGAGCGCTCACAATGTCGTGTGCAAGCTTGGTAACTTCTGGATGAATACCCTTAACTTGAAGCACCTGTTGTGCCATAGTTACTGCAGCCTCGTGATGAAGTACCATTTCTCTTAAGAATTGCTTTTCTCCAGTGACCGGAACCATAGTGTAAGGGTTAGTGCCTGTCATCTGGTGGTTCATCATCGACGATTCTCCTTGATTGAGATCCACTCCGACCAACGTCTTTGTCATTTCCTGCTGGTTCCTTTCTGCTTTCACAAGGGACATTTTATGATTGTACATAGCGATTGACTGAGTTCCACCTGGAACCAAATAACAGAAGAGACCGAGGCCAAGAGCTGCACCAAGGGCCATCCCGACAACTAGACTGAATCCTTGAATGTGCCTAAGTGGTGAAGTCATGATAGTTACATTGCTGAAGTCTTCAAATATTCAAGCATTGTATCAGCATCAGAAACTTCAAACGGGTCTGGTCCGTAGTTATCCGTCATACCAGGTTCCACGAACATCTTCTTGATGACACCGTCAACGACATGCATTGAGTATCTCCACGAACGGTCACCGAATCCGAGGTTATTTTTCTTCACCAACATTCCCATACCACGAGTGAAGTCCGTGTTTCCGTCTGGTAGCATGAATACTTTTGATACCCCAAGATTTTTCTTCCACTGGAACATCACGAAAGCATCGTTCACTGAGAGACAGATAACTTCGTCGATGCCGAGCGCTGTGATCTCGTCATATGCTGCCTCATATCCTGGAACATGAGTTGATGAGCAGGTTGGCGTGAAAGCTCCGGGCAGCGCGAAAATAACGATGTTCTTTCCTTTGAATATCTCATCGGTAGTGAGATCATGCCAACGGAATGGATTTTCTCCATCTACGGATTCATCACGTACACGAGTTTTAAAGGTAACATTAGGAACTGAGTTGTTTTCTGTTAGAGGCATAATTATAAAAGTTATTAATTATTAGTTATTAGTTATTAGCGATACGTTCACTACTGTTTTTCTGTATATATCTACTATAACGTATTGGATACGAAGATGCAAAAAATTATCTAAAAGAAATAAACTCCTGATATACGATACCTATGAAAATATATGTAATCGTTGGCGTATGCATAACCATTGCTTTCATTGCCTTTTTTGGACAAAAAATGTATACACTGACGGCTTTTACATGCCGTTTGTAGATGTACCGAAAGTACATTGCAAAGGAATCGAGAAAACTTTATACGATTATAGCTTTAGAGATGGTGGCAAAACTCGAGTTTGTTTTGGAATTGTTT
>JAYVXX010000139.1:0-3768 GCA_043784805.1 Minisyncoccota bacterium
GGGGCCCACAATTAAAACCTGTGGGCTTTCATTTTGTATGCTATAACCAAAATCTAAAGGCAAGAAACTTCAACCAATTATCGATGCCATGGAACATGTAGGTAAAAAATTCTAACGCTGGCTATACACAACGGCAAAGTTGGCGCTCTACCCTGTATTACTCACCAAGCAACCATCCTTCATCCACAGGACCCTGTCCATATACTTCTGATCCTCTTGTTCATGGGTGACCATAATGATAGTCTGATTCAACTCCTTGTTCAACTTCTTGAAAAGAAGACATATCATTTCCGAAGATGCGCTATCGAGATTTGCTGTCGGCTCATCAGCAAACAACACTTTTGGGTTATTGATGAGTGCTCGCGCGATAGCCACTCGCTGCTGCTCACCTCCTGACATTTCATGTGGATAATGGTCACTCCTGCCACCTAGGTCCACCATTTCAAGTAATCTAAGCGCTCGTTCCTTAGCTCCTCTATCTCCTTTAGCCATCGCGGGGAAGCACACATTTTCTAAAGCCGTAAATTCCGCGATCAACGCATACTCCTGAAAGACATACCCTAAATACTGTAATCGGAAATACGCCTTCTCATTCTCAGAGAGTGCGAGCACATCCACACCATTAATCATCATTTCTCCGGCAGTTGGGATATCTAAGAGCCCAAGCTGATGAAGAAGCGTAGACTTTCCAGATCCGCTTCTGCCCATCAATCCAACGAACTCCCCTTCTTTAATCTTAAACGTCGCACTCTTAAGGGCAAATGTTGGAGAATGCCCCCCGTAGGTTCTTACGAGATTCTTGGCAGTGATGATTTGTTTCTTAAGCATGATTATATAGAGTTATCCCCAAATTGCTTTCAATATTCCCTGCCGTGTCACAATTCTTGCCGGAATAAGACCTGCCACAAACGCCGCAAAAATAAGACAGAAGATATCAATCAAAATACCTAACGGGGTGTAGATTAATTTTGCATTACCAAATGGCATGATAATCGGATGAATGCCCAAGTAAGGTCGCACAACAAGGAAGAGGAGTACAAGACCCCCCATCACACCAAGCACACCATAGAAAAGCGACTGAAGGACATACGAGAGTTCAATGATACTTTCACGTATGCCAATTGCTTTTAAAATTCCAATCTGCCGCCTCTTACTCACAGCATTAATATAAATCATGACAAAGAGCGTAATCGCTGCAACGGCGATACTAATCATACTCACAATAAATGACATCGAATTAAATGCAGTCACAAGGATACCGACCGCAGAAAGTCGACGCGTATAGTCTTCTACCTTGAGTGTTGGAGCTATCTCTTTGATATGGGTCACGTACTCCTTGAGTGTATTCTTGTTGAGATCGACTTTCACAAGAATCTCAGAAGCAGCGTCGTTCGTTGAAAGAATTGTTTCTGCTTCTTTCTTTGAAATGAATGCTCCTGTTCCAAAGAATCCGATAGTGATATTGAAAACTCCTCGTACCGTGTAGGTACGGATGATGCCACTTGGATATGTGACCTGCACCTTATCTCCTACTTTTGCGCCACCTAAGTCAGACGCTTGCACGGTATCAAAACCTCCAGCCAAATTCGCACCGAGAATAATTTCGTCTTCTTGTAAATCATTTGGGAAACTGCCTGCGACCATCAAATTCTGAATCTTAAGAACGTTCTTCTCATCAATCGGATCTATTCCAATGATTGGTGCAGAGACGTATTTGAAAATACCATTCTTGCTCTTATCATATGCCACAGATCCAGAGAGAAGATACCTGCCTGTGGTTGCGTCTATACCCGGAATAGTCTCAATATCTTTCCGAAGACTCTGTTGGTTTAAAATAAAAGCCTTTTGAATAGGTGTTTCCTGGGGCGTGATACTAATATGTGCAGTGGTCGTGTTGATCATCGAATTCAATATCCCATCTGCAAATCCAGCAAGGAATCCGGTAATGAAAATGAGATTAAAGAATGCAAGAGAGAGGATGAAAACCAATAGGAATATCGTAGACTTCTGACTTTTTATGATAGTCTTGTATGCTATAAAAAAAGCTGTTCTGATGTCGTTCCAACTCATATGCTATTTTTTTAACGTACCTAAAACTACCTTTTCTCCTTCTGAGAGACCATAGGTTACTTCTATCATACCCACATTATTTTTAAGACCTGTTGCGACTTCCTTCTCGATGAGCGTAGTTCCTTCTAGAACGTCCACCAACTTCCTGTTACCCTTTCTTTGTATTGCTGAGACCGGCACGAAGAGCGTGCTTGTAGAAACTGCCGTCCGTATCCAAACATTTGCCGTCATACCTGAACGAACGAAATCTTCAGTGGTATTAAAGACTACTGTCGTCTGATAATAAATAGCACCACTAATGGTCGTCTCGGCTGGATCAATCGCCGTAACAGTACCTAAAAGATTCTTGTCTGGAACAGCATCAAGCGTGATCTTAGCTATCTGCCCGACTTTGACATTCACGATATTATCCTCAACCACATTTAGCTTAATCTGGAGATTGCCATCTGCGAGAATTGATACTGCTGAGACGTTTGGTGTGATGATCTCTCCGACTTCACCATTAGTTTCGGTGACAACTCCTTTGATAGGAGCAACAAGCACCAAGTCATTCCTTTGTGTTTGGACCTTTTTCATCGCAGCTACTGCCTGCTCTATCTGCGCTTGATAAACTGCGATATCAGTTGATCTCGTGGGTGCTTGCTTCTGTGCGAGTTGTTGCTTTGCAGTTTCAAGATTTGCTTTTGCTGTCTCTATCGCAGACTCTTTCGCCGTCATATTCTCCTCTGCGGCAGATATATTGGAAAGTGCTACATTGATACTGGCTCGGGAGGATGCAATACTAGCTCGCCACAGATCCCATGTACCCTGGGTAATATTAGAAGGCCTATTACTTGGGTTGTTGATAAGGAGTGCCATTTTATCCAAGAATGTACGTATGACCCCGAGATTGCTTTTAGAGGAGGAGATTGTTTTGGTGATATCACTCGCAGTAGAAAGACCGTCTATTGAATTACTCCAACTAAGAAGTAGAGGCTCAAGCGTAAGACGCATTGATTCGACGTCAATTTTCAACTGAGAATTAGTCACTGATGAAAATATTAACTGAGGGTTGCTTGATTGGGCATTTGTGAAAAGCTGGTCGGTGTTGTTCCGTATCGCATCATCTGATTTAGTGTAAGCATCTCGCAAGATGTCCACTGCATTCTGCTTTGAATTCTCAAGTGATTTTTTGCTATTACTTACAAGCACATCTCCAGATGTGACGGCAGACTGTGCCACCGTTATATCTCCCTTGGAGTAACCAGCCAAGAGCTGACTTAACCGTGCCCGCTGTAGATTGATATCTGCCTGCATCTCCGCTACCTGAGTATCTAATTGGGTGCTTTCTTGCTTAGCAAGAATGGCCCCAACTTCGATTTGTTTCGCAACTTTGGCGTTCAACGCGACTAATTTGCCACTATTTTTGAAGTGAAGGTCGATTTTGGTCGGAGCTTCAACCTTCCCAGTTGCCAAGGACTCCGCAATGACATCCCCACGCTTCACGAGTGTCGTGTCATACTGTAACGGAATTGAACGATACCAGAAGAATGCTACCCCTGTGGAAGCCGCCACTACTAGAAAAAGAAAAATCCCGAGCAGAATCAATTTTTTACGCATGACAAGAGTGATAACCATAGTTAAGTGTAGTGAATACCTTAATAATAGGATTCTTACTCGAAATATCCTAACAGATTATCCCCATGAAGCATTGTGTGA
>JAYVXX010000140.1:0-3732 GCA_043784805.1 Minisyncoccota bacterium
ACGTTCTTTCATAGATTTGTTTGTTTTGTTAGTTTTCTGGCTTTTAAAGTGTAGCAGAAATTTCTAAGAAGGTTCTCTCATGGATGGGGTTCAGTTCACGCCACCCCTTTCATCTTTATACATTAAAACTATATTTCCCAAGTAGTGTATCTAAAATATTTTCAAATTGCTCTCTATCCAAATCAACAAGACGTGCATCCTTCCCTAGTGGCGTCGAAGTCACTTCAACGCCCATCCACTCAAACGGCTCAAAGTCTTCCATCTCTTCTACTGAATTGAACTCAACCTCAGCAAGTACAAGACCTCGGTAGGCTCCATTGTATATTTTTACTGAAACAACCGGATTGTCATATTCACTCAATCTATAGCTATCACGCTCTATGATAGTCGTACCTCTTCCCTTCGAGCTTTCATACTCACTCTTAGAGACAACGATGTTCTCTCGGCTCTTTTCTTGAGGGGAGACCATTAACTTCTTCTCGTACAGATATGTCGTACCCTTTCTCTTCATACCCTCCTCAACGAGGTCACTCCGTTGTAAGAAATACCGTTCTTGGGAGACTTTTTCTACGCCATCTAAATCTGGCATATCTTTCACGAGAAATTTCCTTTCAATTTCGTGATGCATATCTATAATAGTACACCCATTCTGTCAAGGAGTACAGCTCGTGAGTTATCTAAAGAGCTGTGCCACATGTTTGATGAATACTGCAGTATCCTTGCTGGAATAGGGCAAAAATTTTCTTTCGCCTTGTAGGCCCCACAGTTTCATCTCTTGAGCTACATAGACAGCCGGGTCGACAAACTCTCCACTCCACCCAAGTTTCTCTTTCGTGAGAGAAAATAGTGAGGATATAAGAGGGTAATGCGTACACCCAAGGACAATATGAGTAGCATTGATGTCTTTGGCATAGAGGATGGCCGGCTCTATCAGGGCGAGCAACACTTCTCTTGTCAGGTTATTCTCAATGGCAAAAGCTAAATCTTTGAATGCATATGTATAGGTTGATACTTTTTGTGTGGCAAGGATTTCCTGATATGCACCACTTCGTATCGTGGCATTCGTCGCAAGTAGAAGAACGGTATTATGTGGACCAAATGTTGTATGACGAGAAAATGCCCGTACCATATCTGTATAGTTCTCTGGCTCAATTGAGCACTCGTTTAATAGTATATCTGTGGTGATTACTGACATACTATTGCAAGCATTCACAAAGTGAGTCACTCCTTCGTCTTGTAAAAACCTTATATCATCTCTGATAAAACTAACTATCTCAGACTCCTCTCTATTCCCGTATGGTGCTCGAAGGCAGTCCCCGTAATAGATACAATTGGCATCCGTAACTTTCCTGATTTGTTTATAGACTGAAAATCCCCCCACTCCTGAATCGAATATCCCAAGCAGCGACTGGTCATTCATAGATTATACACGTACTCGATTGACTACTCGCTTGGTTGACTTCTCACAACGCTCACTGCAGAATCCCGGGCCTTCTGCTGACATACAGTCATTACAAATAAGGAAGAGCATATTGCATTCTGCATTCGCACAGTTCTGGTATTGTTCGTTCGATGCCTCACAGCGTCTACACTTGCCAACCACTTCGCGCTCACCTCCAAAGTCCATAACAAGTCGGTCATCAAAAGTAAAAAGGGTGCCTAGAAAATCTTTACCTGGATACTTCTCCATATATGAGTGAATGCCGCCGTCTAATTGATACACATCCTTCATACCAGCATGCAAGAGGTAGGCCGACATCTTTTCACAACGGATACCACCCGTACAGTAGGTCACGACTTTCTTGCCTGCTGCTTCCTTTTTGATCTTCTCTAGCTTCTCCGGAAGTTGGCGTGATGCATCCATTCCTGGATCTATTGAATTCTTGAAATATCCCGATTCGTATTCGTAGGAATTGCGCATATCAACCATAACGAAGTCTTCTTTAGATTCGTACCACGCGCGAAGCTCTTCAGGCTTGAGATGTTTTCCTGTTTCTTTCCTTGGATCTACTTCTTTTGGGAAGCGGGTCCCAACTATCTCCTCGCGTACTTTTATCGATAGTCGTGGGAAGGTCACGCCGTCACCTTTGCTTTTCTTGACTTCCACATCGGAGAATCGTGGATCTGTCAGTAGTTCCTTCAAGAAATTTTCCGTGTCTTCTACCTTACCTTCAAGTGTAGAATTGATTCCTTCCTCTGCAATGATGGTACGACCTAAAAGGTTGTACTTTTTACAAAGCAAGGTGTAGGAAGCCTTTAATTCCAAAGGATTTGTAATAGTCACATATTTATAGAAAAGAAGCACTTGGAAATTCATGATGATACCTGTCATTATAACAAAAAATAACGATTCCTTCAGCTAGACCAAAAAGACAATGAAGAAACTGAGGAAGATGCTGAGTCCAAGAAGTGGGTACGAAGCTTTTTTTGGGATAAGGGCCAAAATGATCACAAGGTAAAGAGGAAGCAGTGTTAAATAGATTCCAGCGAAGTAAACAACTATAAATGGAATAATCATGAGACTCATAAGCTCGGCAACTTGCTCATGTCCTGGGAAATCAAAGCCTTTGATAAGAGCGATGAAGAAAGCAAGTATTGCCACCTGGAATCCCCAGATGAGTTGTCGCGCTAGTACCAATAGCGCCCAAAGTGTGGAGGGTATAGCCTTCAGTTCAAGAAGCAGATTCTTCCGGAAGCGAGTGGAGAAGGTACTCTTGTGCGTAGTGTGCAAGCTCGATCGGGAGGACATAAAGGGATACTGTAGCAGAAAGAAATATAGGGAGCAATAGCTGGCAGTACAGTTCAACTGTTACTTATAGGGAATTCCAAAACAGGCAATTAGTGGTACGTCTGCAGGAACATTTGCTGAGTAACCGAAACATCTCTCTTGAGGTTTATAAAATTTTGGAAAGAAGATAATACAGGCGATTACGAATAGTACGACTCCGGTGGTTATTATTATTTTTCGCTTCATAGAATAAGTTTACCAAAGCTTTGAACCAGCGATGGGACTTGGTCACAAGGTCTAGTTTCGTGAGTACCCGAAACAGAAGACCTCGCGACATCGCCTCCCGGCGCGATTTACTAATCGCCTATTCAAGTCTCCTCACGGTTCGATTTACTAATCGCTAACGCACATGACGCAGGTCATTTTTGACTTGGTCACCACTTTGGTATTTTATCTCATGCCTTCGGCACTTATAAAATACTCAAAGTCTCGACCCCGAGAAAAGCCGACAAAATTCTTCTCCAAAAATACTTCAACCAATTTTTGGAGAAGAATTTCGTAGACCGGCTTTTCGTTCAAGTCCCAACGCATGTGACATCAGTTACATGCTTCGGCCGCGCAAAACATTAAATCCCACGTCGAAGACTTAGGATTTAATGTTTTGCGCGGCCGATGGGACTTGGCTACAAAACTACCTCGTAGACTGATGGACTTGGCTACAAGTTTCATGTCGCCGTCGCTCCACGAACTCGCAGCCCGCCCCTCGTGGTTTCGCTTGCTAGCGAAACATCACTGCGGCCCTTCAAGTCCCAACGCACATGGCGCAGGCCATGTGCTTCTCTCCGATGCAGAAATCAAAATACCTTGGCAAGGAGCCAAGGTATTTTGATTTTGCGCGGCCGATGGGACTTGAACCCACAACCTCATCCGTGACAGGGATGCGATCTAACCAGTTGATCTACGGCCGCATATTGTAAACAAACGGAATAGTTCACTTGTTTATG
>JAYVXX010000141.1:0-3695 GCA_043784805.1 Minisyncoccota bacterium
GAGGAACCAATGTAGGTGACGATATATTAAACGAGTTTCCATCGGCGGATAATATAGAGTACCAAGTGGTTTATAAAGATTATGTTTACCAGTGGATAAACTCGCTTAAAGAGATGGACAGGGAGATTGCACATCTAAGAATTAAAGGGTTTACAATAAGAGAAGTGTCAAAAGAGATGTCGATAGGGATGGGTACAGTACATAGGCATCTGAAAACAATGGAAAGATCGTGGGAATCATACGACCAAGGAGAACCAGAATGAAGATTGAAAGTGGAGAGCCGGGAAGTTATGTGTATTATGTCTGCCGCAACGTATTTGCCAGTGGGCATCCTTACTTGAAAGTGCAGGTAGATGAAAGGGGAATGATATTTGAACTCAGTGCAAAGCGTGGATTCGAAGAAAAGTTTACCTTTACCACTAAAAGGGCAGCACTGGAATATGCAGGTAGATGGTTAGATCCAATCTATAAGTATAAGAAAGCCTATAAGAAGTATCTGAAACTGACTGTAATCAAGGCGAAGGAACTGAAGGCACCACACTAATATGCTTCTTAATCACTCACAACTGGACGATTACCAGCGAGAGATTGGTCGTCACCAGAAGAATCCTACGAAGGACTTGGTGGTAAACTCTTCTCCTGGCAGTGGAAAGTCCTCACTCATCAAGTATGTCGTCTCTCAGAAACCAATCACTGAGAGAAAAGACATACATGTTTTCATGTTCAATACGAACAATAAAGACGAGTTCAACCGCAGTACAAACTCAGATATAGCACAGACAACTTCCTCCTTGGGGTATCGTACTTGTATAAAGTCGATCAAGCCTAATGATCCGAAGCACTGGAAAGATGATAGAAAGTACTATGACATAGCCAATGATATTTTGGACGGTATGGACTTCGAGTGTGAAGGACGAGACAGGCCCAAGTGGGTAGATGCTGCGGTAAAACTGACCGATCTGGGACACATGAATCTGGTAGATATTGACGACTTCGAGAAGGTCAAAAAACTCTACGATGATCACGGGATAGAGTCACCTATCAAGCGTGAGGAACTGGGGCCAGTCTATCGCAGGATGAGTGTACTGGGTAAGATGCGTGCTGCACGCTACGTCAACTTCGGAGACTTCCTATGGCTTCCACACATCATGGAACTGGAGCCTCCTGAGTATTACGATTGGATAGCCGTGGATGAAGCGCAGGACACCAGTCTGGCAGCACGCAAGTTACTCTATAAGGCGTGCTCTAAGGGGCTTTCCTTCTGGGTAGGAGATCACCACCAAGCTATCTATCGATGGGCAGGTGCTCCCTCTAAGGGAATGGAAGAGATCACAGTGGAGAAGAGGGCTGACACACGCCCTAATCCTATTACATATCGTTGTCCTTGGTCAGTGGTAGACTATGTAAAGGGTTATGCGCCAGAGATTCAAGCGTCACCAAACGCTATCGAGGGCGCGATTATAGACATTGAACTGAGAGATGTCTATCGCAAGCTAGACTGGCGAGCAGACGATGTGTTCCTGTGTGCCAACAATAAGCCACTGGTAGAGATGGCACTGAGGATGATCCAGAAAGGTATCCCTTGTGAGATGCCGAACCGATCTCTGCACAAAGACCTGAACGACCAAGTGGATATTGTTGCAGAGAAAGTGGAAGACGACTTCGACAAGTTCTTCGATGCGCTACAGGACTACAAGCGTAAAAGGACGGAACTCTATCACAGAACTCGTGCCAATGAATATGTAATCAGCAACTTCCATGACAAGTGTAACTCACTGGAAGTTCTCTACTGGTTCACCGCAGAGCAGGGTGGAAGGGAAGTAAAGGATCTTCGCAAACAGATCAAGATGCTGTTCGAGAGTGGCACTGGCCGCGTTCAGTTACGATCTATACACACTGCAAAAGGTGGAGAATGGGATCGTGTCTTCGTGCTAGAAAGTGGAAGAAAGAACATGACACACCCAGAAGACATTGAGCAGTACAACAATCTGGCCTACATTGCCAACACAAGAATCACACAGAAGAAAGAGGGTCACTTGTATCATATCAAGAACACGGCAGGAGTGGCAGAGTTCTAATGACAATCAAGAAACTAAGACATAACACGCAAGAGATGATACTATCTTTTAGAGCACTGGCACTTGGTTCAGAAGATGAGCAGGAGAAAGAACTGTGTGACTTTGCATGTAGTATACTTCAACAGGTCTTGTCTTGGACGGAGGAATAATGAAGATAGAATTACCACCCATAGTGACACCAGAAGAAGCGATGAAGCCAGACCCAAAGATGACACAGAAAGCTATAGAACTGGTGAATCGTGTCAATGGTGAACTAAAGAACTTAGTATATGGCAGCAAGGTAGTAAATGTCTACGAGATGAATGAGTATGTCCGATCATTAGTCCTCACGCATTTCAGGACTCAATGGAATGTGAAGGAAGAAGGAATCACTGTACCAGCATATCGCGGTGAAGACTACTTCAAGTGGACATTCAGTGTAAAACCGCCAGTGTCTACTGGAACGAAAGGGTGGTACGAGGAATGACAGTCAAAAAACTTCGCAGGTTACTCAAAGACAAACCGAAAAATGCCACTGTGCTTCTCGGTGGGTATGAGTTTGGACATGCTGGAAGAGGGGTACATATCGATATGGTTAATGATAGGCTTGTATACCACATGTATGACGAATATGAACCAGATAATAAAGGGGAAGAAATAAAGAATATAGTGGTACTCCTGTGAAGACCATCGAATACTACGAGATCCAGTATCGATATCCACCAAAGACTGGTGGTAATAATGGATGGTCTATCGTGCAGAGTGGGAACGTTTCATTCAACGAAGTCGTACTAATAAATGGAGCAGGCAAGATAGAGACTGAAAAGAAACTGATAAGTCTTTACAAGAGTGGACACAGTGGCGCAGATTATCGCATCCTGAAAGTGAAGATGACACTGGAGAAAGAGGTGGTAGAATGAGAACAGATGGCAAGTACACGTTACATACAAGTGATAACATTCTTGAGTGGATTGCAGAGAAAAGGCAGATTCTACTGGACCATCCACGTAAACCAGCAATGATGCAGCATGGGATGATACAATGTTTGAAAGAGTTCGAAGAGGCTATTAATACCGCAGTGGATGAAAACTATGTGGATTAGAACCGAGGACACAGAACATACCAAGAAAGGGCTATTCAATCTGGATCAGATGGTAGCCCTCAAGGTAATAGAAGAACCAAACGCACAGAGTAATCACAAGTGGTGCCTAAAGTTTCCGTTCGATCCAGGTCATCCCACGATTAAGTCCTACTCCAGTAAAGAGGTGGCAGACAGGGAGTTTGACAAGATAGCCGACGAACTGGAGAAGGTAAAACCACAGAAAGTAATGAGGATCTAATGACGACAGGAGTACCAATGAACAAAGTAAGGATTAGTGTTACCGAAGAGGACATTGCCATGGGATTTTCTACGAATAGAAAGTGTCCTATCGCTCGTGCTGTTACAAGGATGATTACTCCTAATATCCTGGTACTGGTACACCCATCAGGTCTACAGTTTAGGCTGGCCTCTACAGGTGCGAACCAGTACGATACAGACCTGCCGATCAAGGCACTAAAGTTCATCTCTGATTTTGACAACAAGAAGGAAGTAGAACCTTTTGACTTCGAGGCAGAGATCCCTAGTTTCTATCTGAA
>JAYVXX010000142.1:0-3625 GCA_043784805.1 Minisyncoccota bacterium
CATCTTCTAGCTTCTTATTTGCCTTATCAGTGAGCGCAAAGAATTCGTAATCCTTGTGGAAAAACTTGAGCGCAATATGATAGATACTATAGGTGATGAAAAACGCAGAGAATACATCAATCGAATAGTGAAGATGCGCTAGAAGGACAATTGCACCGAAGATGAATGAAGCCACGAGGAAAAGGATGCGAAGATAGATATGCTCCCAGAAGATAAGTGCGATAAGAAAGGGAAGCCCAGTATGCCCGGAAAAGAACAGATCATTTCCAGTGGTGATGAAGTCCAACAGCCCCGACTCGATTGTGAGCTTGGTAGGAAATGGTCCGATGTGCGTTAGAGAAACGAAAGCCGATCGAATAATTATAAACAATGAGACGGTCTTAATGAGAAAAGGTGCTGTTGTTCTAAACTTAATGCAGAGCGCAACCACAAAAAGTGACAACATGATTGCACCTTGAACAAAAATAACTTCAAAATTATGCACTTGGGTATTACTCAATATAATATCCTCCACTGAGTTCCCTGCTTTGATATCCGCATACCTGCTCGCAAAGTGTGTCGCAAAAATGCTCAGTATGAAAAGGATGATTGCTTCCAAAAGAGACGCATAGTAGCGCATCTTTGAAACTGGTTTTGGAGGATGACTTTCTTTCATGGTGGTGAGTATAGCATGTGTGGACGCTCATTCTTTATGGTTGTAGTTTGCAAATAGGCTCGAAACTTTTTATATCCGACCTTGTTGCATCTAGTTAGCATGCATCTTTGTAGTTTAATACAATACTCACTCTACGCACTCGGTGGATAACTCTTCTTGTTTGCTACGCTCAGTCATGTTCCAATACATATGAAAGTTCTTATCAACATGCGGTCGACCCCACCACCTAAGGAATAAAGAAATGCCACGAACAGATGCTTCAATAGACAATTTATTAGAGGACATCTCGAATGACCCGACCATACTAGATACCCTCCCTGGGGAACAGGAAGAAAATCTCAGAGGAGTACAAACATTTCCCAAACCAAAAGGAGACTCCGTCAACGAGCAGGATCGGGATTTTTTTCATATCAAGGAGTACAAGGAATACCTTGACTTGAAAAAGCTCATACCTCTTTACAAAATAATGCTAAAAGGCGCGGAAACTGAAGAAGAGCGGCAAAAGTATCGCAGCAGGCTCCAAGTTGCCGAGAACAAACTCATGGAACTCAAAGAGTGGTCCACATCACAGACACCACTTGATTGCTTGGAACGTCGGGAGGGAAATATTGATTCACTTAGTTTGGACCTGGAAGCGGACCGTCTGTACGAACGGTTGCAAGAGGTTAAAGGGACCCCCGCGGAAAAAGAGGCGAAGCTCCATTTCATAAGGACTCAAGTAAGACTTGCAGAAAGGCAGGAAGCGATTGCCAAAACCATGAAGAGGTATGGTCAAGCTGCTCAGGAAGTACGCGAAGAGAGGAGAAAGAAACAATGAAGGAAAACTTCCTACAAGAGAAGATATCCTTTACTTTTTCAAAAAACAGTTTACCCGACATCCGATAACCTCGGATGTTTTTTATACCTCCACAGTACGTGAATAACTTCTGCTGTTATTTACTTTAACGAAGACTGCTCACCCTGGTCAGCACATCAAGTATCTTATGTACGACATTTTTTTCCAGAAGATGGCCGCTCCTAGAGCAAGCGTATATCAAAATGCCTGGTTTTTATTTTGTAACGTAGTTACAGCGCACGAAGTGCATTTACTATCATTATCATATCTATCCCCTCCTGCAGGAGAGCTCCTTGTATTGGTGGCAGATAGCCACCGAACGCGGCACCCATCGCGAGTATACTTAACCCCATACCGAAGAACATGGATTGCTTCGCAATTGTAGTCGTTCTTCTGCTTATCTTTACTAACGTTACTATTTTCTCCAAGTCATCCACCATGATGACTGCGTCAGCTATGTCAGTCGCGACAGTTCCTCCATGGGAAGAGAGTGCAACCCCGACAGAAGCTTGTGCAAGGGACGGCGCATCGTTTACCCCATCCCCTATCATTACTACCGGCTTCCCCTTTTTTTCATATTCTTTCACAAGTATAAGCTTGTCTTCTGGAAGGCACTCGGCTTGTACGTCGTTTAGTCCAAGCTTTTTTCCAATTTCCTTCGCCCTCTCTTCCTTATCCCCGGTGAGTAAGACCAGATGGACACCATGATAGAGTGAGCGTAACTCCTTAAGGACGTGAGCAGCATTTTTACGCACTGTATCTGAAAATGAAATACTTCCAATCAGTTCTTCTCCTTCTGCAAGATATACAGCTGGAGTGCCTGTAGTATGCGAGAGAGTTACATGTTCCTCTGTAACCTTCACACCTCTTCCAACAAGATATGAGATACTGCCGATTAAGAAGTGCTTACCATCCATCGTAGCCGATGTGCCTTTACCTATCTCTTCTTTGAGATGCTCTAGAGTAGCAAGTGCCAATGACTCTTCTTTAGCCTTCTCTACAATACTTTCTGCTAGAATATGTGCTGAGCCCTGTTCAAGTGAGGATGCAATACGAAGAATATTCCTTTCTGTATATCCATCTCGCAAGGAGTGAATGCCTACAACTCTAGGGGTTCCGAGTGTGAGTGTCCCTGTCTTATCAAAAAAGAATGCCTTAGACTTCTGTAGTGCTTCAAATACCCCACCGTACTTCACAATAATACCGTTCTTTGCTGCCTTGCTCATGCCAGCAATGAAAGCTATTGGGGCCGCTAAGATAAGTGGGCACGGGGTTGCTACTACTAACACCGCGGTTACTAACTTTGGGTCTTTGAAAAAGGCAATCGTAGCGAAAGCGATTGTGAAGAGAGTAAAGTAGCCACTGTAGGTATCGGCAAGCCTAACCATCGGAGCGGCATCTTGTTCTGCTTTTTCTACCAAGCGAACAATGCCTCGAAAGACGCTGTCTTCATATACAGTCGACACTTTCATCAAAAACGAGTCACCGTCATTAATACTTCCGCTCACAACTCTATCTCCTATAGTTACATCTCGAAGTACTGACTCTCCTGTAATCATTGACTCATCAAGTGAAGATGACCCTTCACTCACCACTCCGTCAAGCGGAATAACTTCACCTTGTTTGATTGAAAGTATTTCACGGATAAGCACTTTGTCGACTGAGACGGTCGTAATTGAACCATTTCTATGTACCGAAGCAGTTGTCGGCACTTTCGTAAGAAGACGCGAAAGAGATGCTCGCGCCTTATCTCCGGCATATCGTTCAAGAAATGATCCGGTGAAGAGCATCAGGAGCACCACTGCAGCGGCGACGATATTGCCACTCCACAACGCCGAAACGATAGCAGCAATGGCTATCACATCTACTCCAAATTTCCTCCCGTAAAGCGCGCGAAGCGTCCCCACTGTTCTTGGTATAATACCTACGAACACGACACTTCCTACGAGTAAGTACCAGAGATCTTTATCTGAATACGCATAGAGGCATAGCAAAAAAAATACTGTACAAAAAGCAATACCTGCATCAAACGTAAGATATAGCCACCCCAAAACAAATACCCACCTTTCTTGACACCTTCCACGATATACTTGTTACGTGACCTACATTGACACAATAACTAAGAACGAAGAGAG
>JAYVXX010000143.1:0-3611 GCA_043784805.1 Minisyncoccota bacterium
TGAAAATTCATCATGGATTACGAAGAGACAGGAGATACAAAATGATTCAAGAGATACTGGATGGAGAAGATTAGCAACCCAAAAAGACTATTAGACCGACTTTTAAATACAAGAAAGCATCCCTCACGGGATGCTTTCTTTAGATTTTTTCTGTTGTCTGATGTCTGACCGTCTGGTGTCTATCTACGCTATCTCATTCCCCACTTTCTTCTTGGTCATGTATTCTTCGAGTTCGATGAGCTCCTGCTCAATAGCAGCCTGCCATTCTGCTTCGGTTCCACGTGCGGCATGGAGTTTGGCTTTGAAATTGATATAGAGAGGATACACAAGCTCAGGGTCTTCCTTGATAACGGCGAGGAATTCCTCCTGTTCTTTTGGTGTCAAAAGTGTCAGACCCGTAGCAAAAGCACGCACCTCTTCAAATGAAAGGCTTGTTTTTTCGAGTTCTGCTCGCAGTTCTGTGTTGAGTGCCATGGAATAATTGCCTATGTAACCTTTATTCACCTTGTAAACAAAGGTTAATCAATACCATCACTCTCTCATAAAACAAAGAAAACGTCAAGGGACGGACGGAGGATAACCCTGCCCTATAAACTGATACCCAATTAATTGTAGTTGAGCGGCACTTTCGCAGCACGGACAGCAGCAAGCATAGTGAGTTCATAGCCTTTTAGCATATTCCCCTCTGTCCTACTGAATACATTTAGTTGGTCGACGAATGCTGCAGCTGTTTTACCTGCTTCTAAGTACTTTCTTCGTGCGAAATTCTCAAGATTCTTCTGTGTTTGAGATAATTCGACATGTGCCTCTGATACGAAAGAGTCCACTGTACTTTTATCAGTCTGAGAATTAGATTTTTTACTTCTTGTAACAGCTACTTTGGATGGTGTCATAGGTAATGATTGTAACGTAGTTAGATTGCAAAAAATTATTCAGTTAATAGATAGGAGTATACTCCTCTCTATTCCAATCGTGCAAGCAATCTTCCTGTGTTGTTGTGCATTACAGAGAATATTGCCTAAAATATATTGCCCTCTCTTACTTTTGGTCTCGTTTGACAAAAAAACTTTCATGCATGGTTGTTTATATAGATAGAATGTGCCTATAATCGGATATCTATGGAACGATTATTTGTCGCCAACAACAATGCTCCAGAACATCATGGAGAGCATGCCAAAGAGAATTCTCCGGGACTACCAGAAACTCCCGATACGCTCGAATTTGTCCCAAAATTCAATCACATCCAAGAAGACCTACTCTATCTCTTCAATATACAAGTGACGAGCGAGACTTCTCTCCACTATCCATTTGTCAAAGACGAGATGTATCAAAAAGTGGTTGAAGAACTGAAGCTCGGCACCCCGTTCGCGCTCGACTATATGTTTGAAGAAAAGTTACTTACCAAAGATGAACTACGAGCTCACGGTATACAAGACTTAAAACCCTATGCCAAGACTATTCTCGCTACCTACAAAGGCACACGCCTCACTCGCGCCAAAGATCTTTTCATCGATTCCGGTCTCTTGACCGAAGACGAAGTTAATCCAATTCATTATGTATAACGACCATGACATAGAGCATATGGCGCTAGCACTCGAACAAGGACAGATGGCACTTGATCGTGGGGACTTCCCTGTTGGCGCTGTGCTCGTGATAGATGGCCAGGTAGTTGGTAAGACTAATAACGCCCTCTTAAGCAAAAAGACCTGGGGAGACCATGCAGAAACGAGACTCTTACTGGAGCACTCTCAGGCCATTCGTGAAGCGAAGGGTAAGAATCCAAATGTGAAGATCGAGCTCTACTCCACACTTGAACCCTGCCTCATGTGTTTCGGATGCGCTATCATGCACCGCGTCAACCGCATCATCTTCTCCCTTCACGATCCAGGAGGAGGCGCAACACATTTGAGTAATAAAACACTACCTCATTTCTATCAGAGGAGCTGGCCAAAAATAACTTCTGGAATCTTCAAAGAAGAATCCTACGTCATGTTTCATCAGTTCATGGAGAAGCAGGAAACGCCGACTTGGAAAATGGTGAAAAAACTCTTCGAGGATATGAAGGCAACGTGGGGCTAGGATTGCATATAGAACGATAAGAGAGTAGTCTAAGAATACATATCAATATCTGATGTGTCGTCTAGCAGGCTCTACGCCTTATGATGTAACTTGTTCCTTTACGGAGAGTGAAATGAATCCTAAAAATATCATGCAGATCGCTGCGGCAAGTAGCATGCGGAGTAACAGCTCCAAACGTACGCTTGCGGTAGCTTTAGCAGAAAAGTTCCTGTGGCAGATATTCCTGACGGAAGAGTGGGACTATGTCTTTAAGAGCGACCGAGTGCCAAAGTTCCCAATCATGCCACACAAGCTATCATTTGTCCCTACACTTGTTGTTTGGCGCGATGACCAGCAAGTCTCTGGCGATGACAAGCTCGTCGTCTACTCCGAGCCCGCTGCCAATGGAACGGTGATACTGGGGATGATGAAGGTGCTAGATGATGGCATCGAATGCTGGTACCCTAATTCCGTCTCATTCGAAATCGCCATCTTAGACGCACACAAAGCTCGAGCATGTGGCACATCCATGCTGGTCATTCCTCCGATCAAAGTTTGGCACCTTAACGACTAATAGATCGTGCCTAGGTACATCAACAATCAATCAAAGCGCTCTTGAGTCCCGAGACATATATCCTGGACTGGGGGCGCTTTTCATATTCATGCCGTCAGCTTCTCCCGTTTTCCGATGAGTATCTTTCCCGTCACGACGGACCTCGCGTCTTTCCTGATATCCTCTTCTGTTGCGGACTCATCCTTCACCTTCATCAGGAGCCAATTGTCATTCTTACTGTTCCCTTTCCATTTGTAGAGAAAGAACTTACCGGTGAGCTTGATGCCTTTTAACTTAAATACCAGCCTGCCATCTTCTAACCCATCTAAGAACTCCTTCTCTGACTCTTCCCTATCCTCAGTGTGGATACTCTCATAAGTACCATGGTCCCAGATGATCACTTCCCCTGCCCCGTATGAACCCAGAGGCAAGGTACCTTCAAAGCTATTGTATGAGATCGGATGATCGGTCACACGTCTGGCCAGACGCTTTAAGTTTGGATCAAGTGATGGACCTTTCGGAACTGCCCAACTAACCATAGTGCCATTCATTTCCAAGCGAAGATCATAATGCAGGTTTGTAGCATCATGTTTATGTATAACGAATCGTAGTGGTCCCTTTTTCGTAGCTTTCATAGCTATCCTGACGCCGGATATATATTCAATCTTACGATTCGTTATTTTAATAATCATCTGGAAAAAACAACATAAATATGCTAGTATTCTGAGACGGTTTATAGAGATTATTACTGGTGATTAGTTTTCATTACGAAAGTATTTTACTAATAACTAATAACTATCTTTGGGGTATCGTCTAATGGTAGGACATCAGCTAGCGAAGTTTACGGAGCGATCAAATACCGCGGTCCTGAGTCAGGATCAAAACATTAGCGATTACTTACAATGTGTTAAAGTATAGAAAATAATATTGGGGTATCGTCTAATGGTAGGACATCAGGTTTTGGTCCTGAGTATCGAGGTTCGAGTCCTTGTACCCCAGC
>JAYVXX010000144.1:0-3591 GCA_043784805.1 Minisyncoccota bacterium
ATTTTGCCCCACAGTTACAACTTTTAGCCAGTGTCTTGATTATTAGGAAAGGGTATAGTAGTAGTAGGAGGGGCAAGATATGAACAAGGTGGTAGATAACAGTCTTGAACCGTGGAGAAATCCGGTAGATAAGCTATATGATCAGATCAATGATGGGTATGCAGAACTGCAATACAGGGTAGAGGTTCTGGAGAGTGTTGTAGCACAGTTGCTCATCGTTCTTAACATCGGTGTGGAGGAAGCCTAATGAGTATAAACGAACTTACAGTAGACGATAGTGACCATCGTTGCGGATTTATCATTAAGAGTGAGTGGCGATTTGTGACAGACCACTACTTTAAGTCTCGTGAAGAGGCAGAGAAGTTTGTCAAGGAACTCCAGAAGTCTATAGAGAAGGTATGGACAGTGGATGGTTATTGATATAGAAGGAGACGTGGGATGAATGTGACTGAAGTGGAACTGATGGCAGATCAGGAGAGGCTTATACTTACGGTGGTATTCTCTACGGAGTATGGACCCAAGGTGTTCTATATGGACAAAGAGATGATTATTAAACTGTGCGAAGAACTATACAGGGTGTCCCATGAATAAACCGGAAGATTTTCGCGAAGATGTTAAGCCTTTCATATGGCTGGCACTGGCTACCGCCATCGGTGAAGTGGTTGTCTGGGGGATCGAAGAGTTGCGTGACTATGTTGAGCGTAGGCGCACAGAGAATACTTTACAGACGTGTATGTGTGATGTGTGTCAAGCATTAAGACAACAGGTGGAGGAGAACGAAGATGAGTAATGGCTTTCAGTACGCGGTACAGTGGTTAGAAGGACAGGAGATTCCGAATCCTATCGGTCAGCCACTTATGGTAGCGTGGCAAGAGAATGGACAGATACAGTATTATAGTTGTAAGAACTACGAAGAAATGGAAAAGGTGATAGAAAAGAACTGGGGTAAGCACCACCTTAGGATTGTAAAGTCTGTCAATCTCAGTTATGGAGAAGTGGGTGTCCTTGCAGCGGCAGAACGTGTGAAGCGAGAAGTGGCAGAAGCTAAACTGGCGCACGAGAAGCGGGTAAAGGAGCAGAAAGAAGCAGACGAGAAGGAATACCAGCGACTTAAAGAGAAGCTGCATCCCAACGAATATGGTTCATACGAATTAGTCAAGATCCACCAAGACGCGTTCATAAAGTCTTTAGGTTATTAGAAAGGGGTGATTATCATTTATATAGGTGGAGTTTTGGGATTGGTTTTGGTAGTGCTGCTGATTATTTTCATTGCACGCCGAGTCTAAGTGAGTGAATAACTGGTAGGTAGGATGAAAGTTCTACCTGCCAGTGGAGAATATTATGGCATTTGATACTTTTCTAACAACGGCACTCCTGTTTGGTTTCTTGGGATTACTCATAGGGTGGGCATTGGGACGCTCGAGGGATGGTATGTACCGATGAGATGGTGTCTTAAACAAGATAATGACTCTCACTGGTACTGTATTCTGCTTAGTGAGAGTGAAACATTCACAGACCTACTGAAGCAAATGGGTTCTTTTGACATTAGGAATCAAGCCACATGGAAAGATGAACACATAGTGGTGACTATGTTTGAAGAACAGTTCGGGAAATTTCGTATAGACGGTCCACATAATCTCACATTCACAGGCCCACTGGAGGGAAGATGTTAAAGTGGATAGAAATCATCGCGAATAAATCACTTGGAGGTTTCGATCTCTATGTTATGTGGAGTGTCAACGATGGTTGGGGAGACACAGGACCGATGGAATATGGCCATGTCCATATAGATGACATTGACCTGCTGGAAGAAGTTATTAGTGTATCACAAGAAACGTGTAAAGTGTACGAAGAAAAGGGTATAGACCACATCCGTACTGCCACATCTGTATAGGAGGAATAGATGTTCGATAATATCGTGCGAGTAGTTGGAGGTGTAACTTTCCGTCTGCCTCCTGATCCAAGCGTAGTATATACTTTCAGGGACAAGTCAGAAGAACTTACCAGGGTGTTCGAAGAGTTCTATGCAGAGTTCGGACAATATGCCACTATGGAGGAATAATGGTACTTTCATTCTATACTTGCCACCAATGTGGTGGTATTTCTATCAATGAATGTGTGCGACGTAATGAGGACTATGAACTACTCAACTATGCACTGAAGAAAATGAGATTGTCCAGAGACACGCTACAGAAGGAGTATTTCAGTAAGTGACATTAACAATGGTAAGTGGAAACAAAGATCCTAGTCGAGTTCCAACACGAACGAAACTAGGAGAGTCATGGATTATCGGCAGTGTATGTCTCTATCTGGAGGACTATCCAGAGGGACTGGAGTACACAGAAGTTTCAGTGGAGGATTTCATTGGGAGTCAATACATCGAAGATGATAGGGTCATTGATACAACTATTGGCACAGGAAATCTTAGTATCGCCTGCCAGCTTAGTGGAACAATGTACCACGGATACTCAACAGACTGCGCCAAAATTGATCTTATACTGGAACGACTCGAAAGCCGTCTGGGAGTAAGAGCGAGACGAGAGCGAGAACACATAGATTTGAGGTTTAACTGATGAGGGATATTAAAGAAATCAGCAGCGAAGAGACACTAAGAATACTTAAGGAATCCCCTGAATTCCCGTCAGACAAAGACTTACAAGTAATGTTAGACTGGTATCATGGCAAAGGGGTGATGGCTGCAAAACAATACCGTCACGATGTTGGTTTAAATAAGGCAGTATTCAAAGCCACTAAAGAGTTTGAGGAAAGGTGGCGAAGTGAGGAAACCTAAGATAGATGCAGAAAAGCCAAAAGGGAAGATGATACTCGCGCAGCAAGGACCAGTGTTCAATGACTATAACAAGGAGCGCATTTATAAGGAGTTGCGGCGCGGGTTACATTTCAAACATGCTGCCACGATTGCGGGTGTTTCTGAACGAACGGCAACTGGATGGCACCAGCAAGGTAAGACCGACCAGGTTGACTTTGAAGACGGTTTTCTCGATCACCAGACCGAGCGTGCTGTCTTCTACATTAAGTGTGAACAAGCCAAGTCCGAGTTCATCGCAAAGGGTATCGACAAGATACGCGATTCCGAGGATTGGAGAGCCACGCAGTTCTTGATCCAGGCAGCAGATCGTGAAGGATACCAGCCGAGCCAGAAGATCGACATGAATAAGAATGTGAACCAGAAGATTGTCATGGAAGTGGTTGGTGGAGACATCTGGAAGAAGGATGTCATCGAAGAGACAATGGTTCCACTCCTCAAAGATGCCGATACTTATGAGGGCGAGTACGTGGAAGATCCTAACGACGGGAATGTAATGAGGCGTGATGGCAAGTCTATGAATGAATCACTGACAGAAGAAGCGATTAGTAGGTATGGAAAACCAGAGGAAACAGAATGACTATCAATATAGGCGATCTTAGTATTATGGAAGGATATGTAAATCCTCTGAATGGAAAAACTGGAACTGCTATCTATAATTATTTTACACAGCAGTTACTATTTTTGAGGAAAGAGGATATGGAAGACTTGTATAATTACATGTCCCAGAAGTTACCTGATGAGGAGAAGAATGCAAGTAGTAC
>JAYVXX010000145.1:0-11459 GCA_043784805.1 Minisyncoccota bacterium
GAGTCACAAAATACAAGGTGTTTACCGTTGGAGAGTGTGAAAACAACACGGATGTGTCTATTATATGGATCCAGAAGTGGAGAAGTATTAGTCTGCGAGGTCAACACTAAGTCTGCGTAGTTTGCGCCAGCGGGAATCCATGGCCATTGGCTCCCATCATAGTTTTTATTTTGCTTGTATTTCCCGTACATAAGATGTCCCGTCATCTTCATGTGAATGATAATAGTGAAGCCGTTCTCTAAATCAATTAGTATATGTTTGGCACGCCTGCGAACTTCAATAACTTTATGTTTAAGAGCATACTTGATAAAATAGGGAAAATAGCTACGATCCTTAATCGTATTTTTTGAAAGTTGGGCCGTACTCCACATATCTGACCAGAGATCTTTAATAGAGAGTCCAGGCAAGACTTTTTGGAGACCAACAACAGTTGTGTGTACTTCTGGCAGTTCTGGCATAGGGGGATAGTACCTTTGAGTATAACGGTTAGGGTATAGTAAAATGATAGAGGAGACAAGACTTAATGGTTCCTATTGACAAATAGGTAATTTATTGTTAAAATAGAATCCGAACAGTCAGCATTAACCAGTCCTTTTCAACAACCTATAGGAGTCAGACAATGTATATCAATTTTGTTCCGTACCTGCTCCTTATGGGAGGAGCAGCATTCTGCGGGATGATCCATTTCACCATGCAGCCCGGCTATCTGAAAAGATTTCGGGCAAAAATCCCTAATTTCCGCAAAATCTTTTTTGTCCAGAAAGAAGACAAAAAGGTCCTGCAGAGAAAGGCGATGGAATTTTCGAGTCGCGCCCAAAATGGTGATGCCGAGGCAATTGCAACAATCAACGAGAGGGTGGCTGACACCACGTGGGAATATTTCGGGGTCATCATTGACCTAAAGCATGAGGCCCGGAAGCTCATCGCTCTTGCAAATGAAGGTGACCCCCCGACGATTGAAATCCTTAAAAGGGTGATCAGGAATCCCAACTCACGATATTTTGGAATGGTGCGGAAGTTGTCCAACAATCCAGTACATTTTGAGTTTGTCGACCCTGACGTGAAGCAACCTGTCCTAGAAGTTAAAGACCCGGACATGTTGTGGCACTCAAGCGGCCCGATGCCACTGAAAGGGAAACATCCGGGCCTTACGACCAAAACAGAACCCTTAGGGGATCACATGGCCTAAGCTATGTTACTGAATGCCTTGTGCATTCCAAGAGCCACCAATCAGGTGGCTTTTTCTTATATCTGTTTTAACTTTTCAAGTTCTTCTCGTACTACGGTCGCGTCATCCCAGACTTCTTTCGTGCCATGCGGCCCCATGATGTAGGGGTCAGTTCCTTTACCGGTTATGAGAACAGTGTCCCCGGTGCGAGCTAGTGAGAGAGCATTCCTGATTGCTTCACGACGAGAGAGGATGATGATAGGGGTATGACGAGTTACACCGCTTGCGACTTGGTTTATGATCTTAATCGGATCTTCATCGTAAGGGTCTTCGTTGGTTATGATTACTTCGTCAGCATATTCATCAGCAATCTTACCAAGTACTGGGCGTTTCCAAGAATCACGTCCACCACCAGTTGAACCGAGGACTGCAATCTTTCTCGATGTTGGGAACGCCTCAAACAATTTTTTAAGACTGTCATCGGTATGAGCATAATCAACTATCACACTATAGTCCTGTCCAGCCTCTACTCGCTCAACGCGTCCACGGATAAGGGAAAGGGATTCGATACCACGTTTCGCATCACTCAAGTCTATGCCAATTGATTCGGCAAGCTTAAGCGCAGCGAGAGCATTTAGGATATTGAACTTTCCAGGAAGAGGAATGGTGATGGTTGTGTCTTTGTAGCTCACAATGCTATCTCGTTCTGTCTCTACCTTCACTTGTACATCCTTCAAACTGTAGCCGATGTTATGGTCCACCGTATGGATGAGGAAGGAGTATCCGTGGGGGTTGTCTGTGTTAGCTATCGAAAGTCGTTTTTGTTTTTTACTTTTTGCAAGATGTTTTACTAGTCGAAGTTTTGCTTTCTTATAGTTATCAAACGATCCATGGCTCTCGATATGCTCAGGGGAGAGGTTGGTGAAGATGAGCGCATCAAGTGACACTCCAATGTGGCGATAGAACCGTGCACCTTCGGAAGTCATTTCGATGATTGCGTAGTCGCAGCCTGCCTTCAGAGCATCACGAAGAAACTTCTGCGTGAAGAATCGTCCTGGCATAGTCATCTTGTACTTGTTCGGCTGTGACTCGTCTCCCACTTTGAATCGTATGGTAGAGAGAATGGCTGTTTTCTTACCAGCAGCTTCTAGGACAGCGTTTACGAATTCTGTCGTAGAGGACTTGCCTTTGGTGCCAGTAACTCCAATGACATAGATATGTCGCGAAGGATTCCTATAGAGAATAGTTCCAACGAACGCAAGTACAAGATGATAATACGGCTGGCAGAATGTGTAGACTTTCTTCGGGATTTTACCTTCAAGGGCGCGGAGAATTTTTTCCATAGGTTGTAGGTATGAATATTATTGTAGTTGATGGAGAGCTTCTTTAATAATAGTACTTGTTGATTTTTCATCGGTTATGACTCCTTTCAAGGCATCATGAATCTCTTTTGAAGAGTAGCCAAGTGCTTCAAGGGCGAGCCGGGCTTCGAGGGTCGTGTCATTAGCCTCCTTTCCAACAAGGTGTGCAAGCTTGCCTTTTAGTTCAATAATTATTTTCTCAGCGGTGCGTTTACCAATGCCAGGAGTGTGGGAGAGTGCCTCTGCATCACTTCGCTCGATAGCATCTGCAAGGGATGAGGGGGAGTGTACTGAAAGCATAAGGAGCGCACTCTTTGGTCCGATACCAGAGACAGTTGTTAATTTCTCAAAAAGGAACAGTTCCGTTTCGTCCTTGAATCCGTAGAGGCTGATATGGTCTTCACGAACATGGGTATGAATGAAGAGGGATAATGAGTCACCAGCAACAAGAGATACAACTACAGGGAGTGGGGCAAGTACCTTATAGCCAACACCGCTCACACTCAAGATGAGAGAAGAATTGTCAGTGGAGTGTACCGTGCCTTCTAAAAATCCAATCATGGGCCCAGTATATAGTGGCTAGTGATTAGTGACTAGTCTCATCTATTTTCTTTTTGCAAAATTGTAAAATCTATGTTATTGTATAGGGAATTTGGGAGTAGGATTTTTCTAAACCCTAATGGCTAAACTCTAATAACTATTATTTATGGCAATTACAAAAAACGCAAAAAGAGGAATACGAGTGAGTGAGAGGAAGCGAGTCGTTAACGACAAGCTTCGTCGTACGCTTAAGGAGGCTGTGAAGACTGTCCGAAAGGATGTCATCGCGAAAGATACAAAGGCTATCAAGACTGATCTTTCAGCAGCATTTAAGGCTCTCGATAAGGCTGCACAGCGCGGGACTATCAAGAAGGGGAATGCTGACAGGAAAAAATCTCGTTTGGCAAAGGCGGTGGCCAAGCTCAACATCAAAGCAAAGTAGTTAGTACGGAATCATATCACAGAGCGAGCAATTGTTTTGTGATAACCTGCTCTCGTAGTTCAATGGATAGAATTCAAGTTTGCGGTACTTGCGATGCAGGTTCGATTCCTGCCGAGAGCACAGAATACTAAAAGCACCATAATATGATGGTGCTTTTAGTATTCTGTGCTCTCGGAGCACGTGACCTGCCTCACGTGCGTCAGGAATCGAATAGGGGTCGCGAAACCATCTCTGACGAACGCAGTGAGGAAGTGGTTTTGTGACCGAACTTCCTGCCGAGAATTTGGAAAAGCTCACCATGCTAATATATAGTAAACTATCAGATATGGAATCTAATAAACTCAATTCAAAAACATTTGATCAGAAAGCATCATCTATTCTTCTTTCTGATGATGAGTGCTTTTGTGACTGATTCCTCCCACTAAACACATAAAAATACCTGGCAAACACTATCGCCATGGAACGCAGTTGTTACTTTTGCCAGGCAAATAGTGTGATAAACTTATCGAATGGATAATACAACTTTGGAAGAAAAGGTGCGCGCTCTAGAGACCCCATCACTACCGCGTTGGCTTCTGGCTGCTTTGATTGATTGGCTATGGATCATTGCCGTACTTACTATCTCAATTTATTTCAATAACTTTTTTCTCTATGTCATCGCAGTCGCTATCATTGGTATCAAGCGGCATGCGCTCACCCTTTTAGGACACGATGGGACGCACTTTCTTATTACTAAGAATAAGACTCTTAATGATCTAATGGCAGGTTTCTTTGTATTTTGGCCTTCATTTGTAGGAGTAATGGGATATAGGATCTTTCATATTCCTCATCACATGTTTTTAGGTAGTCAAAAGGACCCGGAATTATTTCATAAGAAAGATACATCACCCGAATGGGATTTGCCTATGACAAAAAAGGGTATACTGCGAAGAACCCTCCTTGATATGATCGGTGGTGGAATAAAAGAAGTGTTAACTATATTTAAGTACATCGGTTTTCCTCATAAGGCAATCGACGTCATTGGACCACTGCTATGGTGGGGTATCGTTACCACCATTCTTTATTCATACGGTGGAATAGCATTGCCAATCAAAGTTTTTTTACTGTGGAATATTGCAATGCTAACTAGCTTTATCACTGTTTTTCGTCTTCGTATGATGAGTGAACATCTAGGAAGTGCGGGTGTTTACCGCATTAAAGCAACGTGGTGGCAAGCCTTCATATTCCTTCCTCATAATACGTGGTATCACTATGAACATCATTCCCATTTTCGAGTGCCTCATTTTAATTTACCCAAGCTAAGGGATATGGATCTGGAAACTCCAATTGAAACTATTTCTGAAGTATTTAAACGTCATACCACATCCCCATCTGTACTTTCTGGAGTGCCCCTTCGTCACATAGAAGAGTGACTACTAGTTGATTTCCCTTTTGCCTTATTTCTTTAAATACGCATTACATTTTGAAAAGTGCTTGGAATCAAAAAATCCCGAATGACCCGAGAAAAGGGAGGGGTGCGAGGTCTCGCGCACCTGCGGCACTCCCAAAACGAAAAACGATCGAGAAGTGAGCCAAAAACGCCCACCACACAGAGCGTTTTCATCTACAAAAATTGTGCGAATTTCCCCTTGCAAAGTTCCCAAACTAGGAAGATACTAGAATGGTTTGTACTCAACTGGCTGTTCTTTCACTTCATTAAGGAGATATGTATGGAATCTGTCATGCGTAATAAGGAGACTCGAAAAGTAGAGGAAGCTATCCGTTTGTTGGAGAATCCCTCAGCATTAAGATGGCTCTACAATGCTCTTCTTGTGTGGTCAATGATTGTCATAGTGATTGGTATCGCAACATACTTCGATAGATATCTTGGCTATGCCGCTTCGTTCGTTCTGTACGTCGTTGCTGCGCTCGTCATCGGACCCATGCGGCATGCAATAGCGCTTTTAGGACACGAGGGAGCGCATGGACTGATTTCGAAAAACAAGAAAGTAAATGATTTCCTAGCAGAAATCTTCTCTTTCTATCCATCGTTTGTGCGGATGTGGCAGTATGCACTTTTTCACAACCCCCACCACACACATCTTGGAAGCGTTCTAGACGGGGAGCTTCACCATAAGGAGGTCAATAAAGAAAACTGGAACCTTCCGATGACGAAAAGCTGGATGATCAAGAGGATTATCCTTGATATGGTTGGAATGGGGTATAAGGAAGTCTTCACGATCATCAAATTTGTTGGCACACCAAAAAATGTAAAGGATGTACTCTACCCACTTTTGTGGTGGACTGTGGTACTCGGGCTTGTGACCTACTTCGGTGGACTAATGCTCTCGCTTAAGGTGCTCTTCATATGGAATCTTTCCATGTTCACCTCATTTATGGCTGTCTTTCGGCTTCGGATGTGGATCGAGCATCTGGGAACCTCCGATACGCATCGCATCTCTGCAACATGGTGGCAAGAGGTACTATACCTGCACATGTATGCAAAGGGCCACTGGGAGCACCACAGGTATCCCAAGGTTCCCTTTTTTAACCTTCCAAAGGTTCGGAAGCTGATTGGAGGGCCACCCATTCGATCGGTGTCGGAGGTTATCAGAGGGCATTACATGGGAACTGAAATCATCAAATCTGGGCAACCCTATCAGGTCGTTTGAAAGGTGCGACTTGAAGGGAGAGCTTTCGTAATCATACCCCTGCAGTAGAACTGTGGGGGTTGTTTTTTTGACTAAACTCTCTGAGAGCCTTAGTACAAATAGAGCTACCAGATGATTTCTTTCTTGTTATTTTTTTTTAAATACTCATTGCATCTCGAAAACTGCTTCGTTCCGAAGAACCCCGAATGACCCGAGAAAGGGGAGGGGTGCGAGGTCTCGAGCATCTACGGCACCCCCAAAACGAAAAACGATCGAGAAATGAGCCAAAAACTCCCACCACACAGGGCGTTTTCATCTACAACATTGTGCGAATTTCCCCTTGCAAAGTTCCCAAACTAGGAAGATACTAGAATGGTTTGTACTCAACTGGTTGTTCTTTCACTTTATTAAGGAGATATGTATGGAATCTGTCATGCGTACTAAGGAGACTCGAAAAGTGCAGGAGGCTATCCGTTTGTTGGAGAATCCCTCAGCAATAAGGTGGCTCTCCAGTATTCTTGTGGTGTGGTCAATGATTGTTATGGTGATTGGTGCCGCAACATACTTCGATAGAGATCTTGGCTATGTCGCTTCCTTCTTTCTGTACGTCCTTACTGCACTTGTCATCGGACCCATGCGGCATGCAATAGCGCTTTTAGGACACGAGGGAGCTCACGGACTCATTTCGAAAAACAAGAAAGTAAATGATTTCCTAGCAGAAATCTTTTCCTTCTATTCATCGTTTGTGCGAATGTGGCAGTATGCACTTTTTCACAACCCCCACCACACACATCTTTCAACCAATCTAGATGGGGAGCTTCACCATAAGGAAGTCAATAAGGAAAACTGGAACCTTCCGATGACCAAAAGCTGGATGTGGAGGAGGATTCTCCTTGACCTGCTCGGGATGGGATACAAGGAAGTCTTCACGATCATCAAATTTGTCGGCACACCAAAAAATGTAAAGGATGTACTCTACCCACTTCTCTGGTGGACTGTGGTACTCGGGCTTGTGACCTACTTCGGTGGACTGATGCTCTCGCTTAAAGTGCTCTTCATATGGAATCTTTCCATGTTCACCTCATTCATGGCTGTCTTTCGGCTTCGGATGTGGATCGAGCATCTGGGAACGTCAGATACGCATCGCACCTCTTCTACCTGGTGGCAGAGAGTCTTCTTCCTTCATATAAAAGGAGACTATCACTTGGAGCATCACTGGTATCCCAAGGTTCCTTTTTTTAACCTTCCAAAGGTTCGCAAGCTGATTGGGGGGCCACCCATTCGCTCGGTATCTGAGGTCATCAAAGGGCATTACACGCGGACTGACGTCATCAAATCCGGGGAGCCCTTTCTGCCCGCTCAGACCATTGAAGTTTAAGACTTGAAGTTGGTCCTTTCGTGAACAAACCCCGTAGCTCTGCTACGGGGTTTTTCTTATATCTATAAACCCCAGCGCAGCTGGGGTGTACGTTTGAAGGCGAAGCCGTACACTGTTGTAGATACGACAGTGTCACGTCAGTACAAGAATTAAACAACAACGATACTATAATGACAAAACAACATATTGGAATACAAAATTACTTTTTCTTAGCATTCCTGTCACACACAATAGAATTTATATTTACCTACATCAATACGCCTGCGTCAAGCAGGCAAACCCAAAGCCACCGGACCTAAGTTCGGTGGTCGGTTACTTTGTAGTAATCAGACTGATTGGGTTTCAGTTTAAGCAGAAGTTACCAGATGATTTCCTTCTTATTATGTTTTTTCAGATAGTCGTTACACTTGGAGAACTGCTTGGTCCCGAAGAACCCCGAATGCACAGAAAACGGAGATGGGTGCGCTGACTCAAGCACGAGATGCTTACGTGTGTCGATGAGAGATTTCTTACTTCTTGCAAAATTGCCCCAAAGCATGAAGACCACATGGTCTTGCCTATCAGATATGGTCTTAATGACCGTATCGGTGAACTCTTCCCATCCGTGACTTTTATGTGATACTGGACTACTCGCAACAACCGAGAGTACGGCATTCAAGAGGAAAACTCCTTGTTTGGCCCAACTCTCTAGATTGCCACTCTTCCGATCTTTTTTGATACCGAGATCACTTTCTATTTCCTTGTAAATATTCTGAAGCGACGGTGGGAGGGTGACACCATCCTCTACGGAGAAAGAGAGACCATGTGCCTGCCCTTCACCATGGTAGGGGTCTTGTCCTAGGATAACGACTTTCACCTGTGATAGTGGTGTGAGGGCGAACGCCTTGAAAATATTTTTTGGTTTCGGATAAACCTTCTTGGTCGTATACTCACTCTTTACGAATTCCGTGAGATCAGCAAATGTCTTTGTCTCCAAATATGGAGACAAAGCTTCGTACCACTCCGGTTCTATGTCTATTTTTTTTGGCATGGTGAGTTTTAAGCAGAAATATCAAAAGGGAACCAGAGAGCTCAAATAGAGATATAGTCTATCTCTGGTTCGTATCGTAGAGCCTTCACTTCCGGAAGCTTGCCATATCCCATACGAAAGAACATGGGAATAGTCTTTCCTTGTACGTCAAAGACTTCTAGAATTTGATTTCTAGCCTTCTCGATAATACCTTTTTCATTGTCAGTAAAAATAGTATCAGCACTTTTCATAAGACCTTCCCAAAGATAGAGGACGCCAACGCATGGCTGGACGCTTATGCCAAGCTCGGCAGTCTTAAGCCATACGCGCTCCATTGTTCTTCCAGCCTTCACGTAATCAAGAGGCTCATCTCCGTAGGCGATGACAACCCCGAATGCGCCAGTTTTTTGGTAGTGCTTCTTCCTCATTGCTACCGCAATCTTGGCGATGCCTGTGATTTTCAGAAATAATGCCACATACCATGATCGTGTCAGCTTGATGCCGAATTTTTCAGAAGGGCTCATTCCAAGTGTGTCGATATAAAATCCTGATGGAATATTCTCATCACGTTGTCGCGTGAAGAAATGTTCAAAGAAAAACTTGTGAAATAGCTTACTCTCAAACATAAGCGTCTCAACTGCAGCGCTCGCAGAGGCTAACATCTTGATCTGTTTCGGATCGTCCACAATTTTAAATGTACCAATCCCAAGCCGCTCAGATTCCTCTATGATATTTTTTTGGTCTTCCACTTCAATCTTTGTCAGTCGGTACTCGTTGCGATTAGTGCATCGTTTAGAGACGGCCTCATAGAGAGGGTCTTCGTCGATTGTTGCTTTGGTAAGGACAATCTTCGCGATAGGATTAAGTGTGACACTCGGAAAGTAAGTGACTTCTGTTCCATAGCCGAAATGACTTGCGCTTATCACGATGTTCTCAATGAGTGCACCGTGGGCAACGTAGGAACCATGTTGGCCACTGTTATAGAGTGTCGTGTCCCTACTCTTGATATTCAATATATAGATTATGTTGTTATCTACTACGAAATGCCACGGTTGAGAGTTCTCACCGGAGGGTGCGAGGACGCCATCGTAGATGATTTTGGAGATGTCTTCACGAAGGGTGGGTTCCATAGGTGTGGGGTAGTTGGAGGGGTGGGTTTAGTATAGCAAAAGAAAACTCAAAACTTCTTTATTTAAAACCAAAGACTTTTTCTACTCAAGCGGAGGAGGTGAGATCCGGTCACAAGGCTACTTTCTCGCCAGCTCGTGGGCGATTGGTTGAGTGTCGTCAATTCAAGTGTATCTACATTTCCACGAACAAAACTTTTGGTATCTTTCCTAAGGCACGAGCAACCATTAAGCGGGTATTGCCACTCACTAAATGTATTTCATTTGAGTACTTAAGAACTATCGGCGCATCAAGTTCCTGTCCTTGTTCCATTTTTCCTCTCAAGTCCTCCCAACTCCTAGTAGCTCCAGTCTCTTTGTTCGTATGATTAACGTGTTCTGCGATTTGTTCCCAACCATTACGGCGAATGTCAAAAGAATCTGTATTGTCTAAGATACTCCACATCTCTTCCGTCAGATCAACCAATGGGGCTTGCTCTGCTCTTTCTGAGAAAGCACCAATAAAAGCCGCTGGATTTTCAGGATTATATTTTTGAGCAACTCTCTCTACTTCTCCAAGTTCTTTTTTGACGCCTGGAAAAATAAAGGTTGGTTCATTTTGTGATTCTATTTTAGGAAAACCTTCCATAGTATGAATTATAGCTTAAAATGATTATCTTAGCTATTCGGGTCATGCCGATGTTAAGTATTTGTATTTATGGCGTAGGAGGTGAGTTCGGTCACCAAGTTGGTATTTTATTTCATAACTTTGTTATTCATAAAACACTCAACTTCTCGACCCCGGGAAAATCCGACAAGTAATTATTCTTTGGAAACCAGGGGTTCAGTTTTCAAAGAATAATTCTTGTGTACCGGTTTTTCGTTCGAATCTCACGTAACAGTGCCTAAGCACTGTTACTACCTCCTCCGCCAAATAAAAATGGCCACTTCTTGCGAAGTGGACTCATTTTTATACTTGGCGGAGGAGGTGAGATTAGGTCACAAAACTTCTCCTCGCAAGCTCGTCGATAAAGTCTCGCGTTTGTTCCAAGAACCGAATCTGCTGATTCGCCCGTATTCGAATCTCCGTAAACTGGAGCAGTCCAGTTTACTACCTTGCAACCGCGGTCAAAAGAAAAACTAGAGCATGGAAGCTCTAGTTTTTCTTTTGATGCGGAGGAGGTGAGATTCGAACTCACGGTCCGATTACTCAGACTTCTGTTTTCAAGACAGATGCGATAGACCAACTCTGCCACTCCTCCATTTTTTCCAACTGTCGCACCACTATATCATACTTTAGTGCTTTTTTGAATATACTTTTATCCTACAGATAATGTTCTTCGTAATGGCAATTTGGACAAATTAATTCCAAATTCTCTAAACTATTATCATTTCTATTTTTGTTCTTATGATGAATTTGCAATACCTTATTTATGCTATAGGCACATCTTTCACACTTTCCTCCTCGCAGTCCCAATAATTTAATTTTGATCCTTCTTAAAGTTACAACCTTACTTCTCGGTTGATTTATTTTATATGAAATATCAACTCTATTCCTATTTGAGCAAGCTCTACTGCAGGTTCTTTTGTGTAATCCCGATAAGATAGCTTTCCCACAAACTGCACACGGGACTTCCTTTCTACAAGAAATTCCATAGCACTTTGAGCCACAGTACACATGACCCTTTGTTCCTTCAATTTCAGAAGGTCTTCTGTAAATTGATTTTCTACTTAGAATCCAGAATCTAATGCAATATTACTAAGTACGTATTAGCATTAGAATCATGTCTACAAAAAATCACTTTTTACTCACCTTTAAGAATCG
>JAYVXX010000146.1:0-3562 GCA_043784805.1 Minisyncoccota bacterium
TTGGGAATTTGCGAATATTGGTGTGCAGTGTAATTACGAGGACAGTCTGGAAGAAAAGATGGTTGAGGCTCTTATGGGCGAATACAACAACACATATACTGAAAGGCGTAGAGAGGTTACAGCGTTAATCTACTCCATTCCTCTCGGTCAGGCAGCACAGTTTACAGCACAAGCACTCGTTGACTTCGTCAACGATAAACCAATTCAGGAAGGAGTAGTGACCGAGATGAGCACTGACAATACACAGATTATAAAGATGCGGGCATTGAAGATGTTCGTTAAAGATGAGGGCACTCTTTTCCCAGGAATCGTATTTGCTCCAGGCTATGAAGTGACTCTGGAAAAAGGCGAGAATGGCGAGCCTGTAGGAGTGATCGGTGAGCGTATCCGGTACATCAACAGCACAAATGTTCGTTGCTCCCAGATGAAATTCGATGGGCTTGCTGATTATGTGTTCGAGCAAGATGAGCCTGATTATGTAGCGCCCGGAGACCCACTCGAGGGCGATAGCAGTGCGTGGTCGGTAGCTCCTGAGGGTAGCAAGCTTACAGCGCAGCAGGAGCCACTACAGAGTACCACAGAGGGTACCAAGAGACAGAGTGAGCCTGTAACCAAAGATAGCAGCGACGCAGTCGCTGCGGACCCCGCACCCGAGCACAGTGAAGAGGCGAGCGTAAGCGAGCAAGTAGTTGACCTAGATCAGCACGATGAGCATGCTATTGACGCTATGATCAGTGAAGGCGGAAATGATGGGGGCTAATCCGATTACCGCTATTGCCGATAACTCCGTATTGACTGTAGCAATTTGTAAACAGCACATTAGGAAAGACACTAATGATGAGGATTTCATTATCGGGCTTTATCTTCAGGCTGCATGGTCAAGAGCTGATGCCTATTGTCAGAACCCTTTTCTAGATGCGAAAGGGAGACAGCGCGATCTGCCTGCAGACGTAGAGCTGTTTTGCTTACAGTTCGTTTCGTTAGCCTACGAGAACAGAACGTTAGGAATGGCCGATGAAACCGTGGCTGACCTAGGCTCTGTAAAGTATGCTAAGGGTAGCGACTTGGACGTGGACTATAGACTACTTAAGTCCTGGCGATTAGATGTCGGCTACTCTTCAACCTTCTAATCTCTCACTATTTCCCAAAAATCTACTCACAATAGCACTCGTCCCAGGCGCTACTAATTGATGGTGCTCTTCAGCATGACAATTAGCGCACAACAGCACACATTTATCCAGCTCAGTCAGTACCGCAGCCCAACTCTTATTCCTTGCTGAAGATAACGAGAAGCTCTTGGTTTCTGGGACGAGATGGTGGAAGTGAAGAGCAGCAATACATCGAGAATAGCCACACCTTTGGCACATATTACCCTTAGTTGCGAGTAATTTGAGCTTAAATACCTTGGTTTTGTGCTTAGAATAGCACTTTTTACACAGATTTAACCATTTATGTGATATCTCAGGGTGTTTTACCTTATGTTTGTGTGGATCAGAGCAATATTCACATAACCCTTCTCTCGACACAAACTGCATACACTTATGATTATGTGTATGCTGATTATTCTCCTTTTCCAGTAGCTCGCGAGGCCTTTGGCCCCGCTCTGTAGAATGCTTAGGTTATGAATGGTTCTTATGCTTATGATTCACGAGTAACAGTGCTAACTGAGACAGAAACAGATAGTGCTGGAGGTGTTATTAAGACTTGGGTAAATGGTGATGTGCTCTGGGCAAATGTAGTTCAGAAAGTGCTCAATATGTACATCACTGTTAAGCTCGACTTTGATCAGCGCTTTGCCCAAACATCCATTTATCGAGTGACAACTAGAGGCAAACAGAATTGGAATTTCGAATCTACCCGCTTTTTATGGAATTCACCCTCAGAAGGCATACGAATCTTAGAGCCGTTTGAGAGTCAGCGCCTACTGGGAAAGAGGAACACCTACTTCACTAGCATCCTCACGAGAGACATTACTGATCTGAAGGAAGGTCCCGCATAATGAGTGAGTGGGTAACAGATGCTGATTTCGGGTGGGCAGGCAACATCTTCAAAGAGCGAGCTACTGCCAAAATGACTACCGCTCTCAATCAATATGTCGATTACCTGCTTACCGAAATGCAGAAGCCAAAGAGCGGCGAAACCTATTATTCCAGTAAGGTGCCAGGAGGCAAGTGGAGAGCGAGTGCTGTAGGTGAATACCCTGCTGTTAAAACGGGAGCACTTACTGAGGCGCTAGCAAACCCTGATAATTGGCGCGTAGAGTTCGAAAACCAGCAAACACTCACTGGATTTATTCAGCTCCCTGACGACGTTGCGGCCTACGCTGATTACTACCTAGAGTATCAACAGATTCGCCCTTGGGCGAATCGAGCACTTATCGAAACTCAATCCATTCTTGAGACCACACTAGGTCCTAAACTCGTAACAGATATTGAGGACGAGATGAATAGAGGCATCACACAATTTGGAGCACGTCAAGCACGTAGAGGAAGGGACTACTAATGGAAAAGGACTTTTTTGATGCGCTCTATGCTCGGTTACGAACTGATTCTAATCTCGTAGCCATCTTCGCTGCGATCCCACTCGATCCTAAATTGCCCGCAGGCTCACCTGCATATCTACCAACTATACGCTATAACCGAGCACGTGCCCAAGAGAAGTTCCCCTATCTCGTGTATGGTTGTAAGTTCATGCCGGACGATAATGAATCGTTCGCACTTGGCAACGGCTACCTCACTGTGGATATCTATGACAAGAACAATGACGGAAATCAACGCTCGTGGTCACTCGCGCAAGCAGTAAAGGTAAGCCTCAATCGTCAATCAATCTCTGGAGCAAGCTTCTCAGCACAACGCTTCTTCCTCACCTCTTCCAGTAACATCCCCACCGAAAACGAAGAAGTAACAAGGCAAGAGCTTATATTCAGATTCAGATATTACGATAAGAGCATAGCATCTCCATTGTTGTAAGCTCGATCAATAGCACAGGAAGGGATGTTTGTCAATAGGTAGAACTCACTACCGTAACACATTAATTGCGAGGCCGTGGCCGAGCGTATAGGAGATTAATACTATGTCGATCGGGTTGCCCATTTCGGGACTCAGGAGCGTTACCCCGCAAAATTTGGTGCTAGACGCTGGCATCATGTATAAGAACATCAATGAGACTATGCTTCAGAACGGTCTCTCTACTGCTTTTACGCTAGCTATCTCGAGTGTCTCTACCTGGACTGATCCTAATGGCCAAGTCGTAACGCCTACCAAGCTCGGCGCGACTCGTAACGGTTCTAAAGTTAAGGTTGGTATTACGCAGCGTCAGGTACAATTTGACTCCCAAAGAACCTCAATTAAAGGTTTTGATCGGGTAGATATGATTATGCCTTCTATCGAGACCTCTTTGCTCGAATTTGGTGACTACCTGACTGCTGAAACTGCACTTGGATCTACCACTGTACATAACTGGACCACGTATCAGGAAGTCAAGCCCAGCCTTGTAGTTGCAAGCACGGACTTCATTGGAAACATTGCTCTCGTGGCTCCTGTGTCGGGCAGCTTGCTGCCCA
>JAYVXX010000147.1:0-11291 GCA_043784805.1 Minisyncoccota bacterium
AGTGCAGGACTATACAACTTAAGACTGGAATACAAATAGTAAAAAGAAGGAAAAGGGGTTTTGTGATCTTGGGGGAGTTATTATGGGGCTTGTCTAATACAGAAATACTTAGCGACTACCCCAAACCTCATCGTGAGTTAGTTTTTTAGTTTTCTTTTTTAATCGTTCATCTCCTAAAAAACTAAGGGCCCTGTCTTTCCCTCTATTTGTTATTACCATATTGTTCCAAGTGTATCACTTGCCAAGTATATTAGGGGTTAGGAGTAAAAGGTGCGAGATTTTCAAGTGCCCACACCTGGGCAGGATGTCTAGCTTTCTGACGAAACTCGTCAAGTGTCAACCAAAGAAATGTGTGACCATCCTCTAAAGAAACTAGATTACTATCTGCTAATTCAGCAGTGTAGAACGTAAACATTTTATTAAAATACCCGTCAGAAGCGTCAACATATTCATTAGCACTACCAATAACCTTTGAAGAAAGTACTCGTGCCCCAAGCTCTTCACGCAACTCTCTTACTAGCCCAGCGTCAGCACTTTCACCTGGATCTAAACCACCACCTGGAAGAAAATATTTTCCTTTGTATTCATCAGTAGCAATCTTTTTTTCATCATTAAGCAAAATCATACAAGCGCCCGGTCGTGGTATATAAAAAACTCCCTCTTTTTGAACCCCAAATTGTGTTATAGGACTTCCTTCGGTATTTTGTTCTTTTCTTTTGAATTCTTCCATGGTAATTTTGTATGTATCTAAAGTCTGATGTCTGACCGTCTGTTGTCTGTCATCTAGTGAAGCGTCTCCCTCACCTTCGCTGCGATGTGCTTCGCGGTGAGGCCATATTCCTCATAAAGTTCTTGTACCTTACCACTTTGGCCGAACCTATCCTCGATTCCTACACGTCCAATCCTGATCGGATGATGCTCGCTTAAATATTCCGTGACAGCACTCCCTAACCCTCCGGCTATCTGATGCTCTTCAACGGTGATGATAGCTCGCACACCTTTAGCAAGACGAAGGAGCGCTGCAACATCCAGCGGCTTAACTTGTGGCATATTTATAACTGTCACTCCTATCCCCTCCTTTTCAAGGAGAAATGCCGCCTTGATAGCTTCATAGATGATTGGCCCACATGCTACGATACCCACATTGTGAGTGAACGAACCACCGAACTTGTGCTGCGCAGTATAGAGGGCGTAGCCTTTGCCGTGATTCCATACATAGTTCTCCGGTACTATCATCGGGGTCTTCTCACGAGTGAGTCGAAGATACGAAGGGAATTTCGTTGTAGCGATGTGCTCCGTGATGGCACGAGCCTCTGTCGCGTCACACGGTACGAAGACCTGCATGTTGGGAATCATACGCATGATAGCGATATCCTCTATCGCCTGATGTGTGGCCCCATCCGGTCCGACTGAGATGCCAGCATGAGCACCAACTACTTTCACCGGCACGTTGTTATACGCAATAGTCGTCCTGATCTGTTCCCAGTTTCTTCCGGGAGAGAACATCGCATAAGATGCCATGAATGGCACGTACCCCATCGCAGCCATTCCTGAAGCGAGTCCTGACATCGCCTGCTCAGTGATTCCAACTTCAAAGAATCTGTCCTTAAACTTCGCCTTGAATCCATCCATTTTCACACTATCAGTCAGGTCAGCACAGAGCGCAACGACTCTGTCGTCCTTTTCTCCTGCAGCGACAAGCCCCTCGCCGAATCCTTCGCGAGTTGCTTTCTCTTCTTCTTCTACAGTGAATAGTGTTTTTCTAATCATGATGAGATCGATAAAAATGACCCAAATACGAGGCGTGGAGAAAGAAGCGAAGAAAGTGTATTCGTTATACAGTGATGAGCTTTTGAGGCTCCACAACAAAGTAGGTGGGTTATTTTTATTGATATCATGTTAGTCTTCAGCGAACTTAACTTTTCCCCTCATAGACCTCAGCTCCTTAAGCGCAACCTTTTCTTGATCTTCTTTAAGTGGTGCTCCTGGCACATTCTGAAGACCGATAGGAATACCATGCCAACGATAATTCCCTTCTGCATAACTCACACCTTTTCCTGGAATCGTATGAGCAATGATCACTGTCGGCTTATCAAGACTACTCTTAGCAGCTCCAACGGCGCGTGCGATGTCCCTAAAGTCATGACCATTCACTTCAATCACATGAAAATTAAAACTCTCCATCTTGTCTTTCAAAGATTCGAGCGGCAGGATATCTTCCGTATAGCCATCAATCTGAATCGTATTCCTGTCAATAATAGAAATCACCTTCGTCAACTTAAACTTATTCAAAAGTAAGAGTGATTCCCACACTTGCCCCTCATTGATCTCTCCATCGCCCATCAAACAATAGAAATATCTGTCTGGCTTATGATTCTCCAGCCTATCCATAAGTGCCATACCAATTGCTTGTGAGAGGCCGCAGCCGAGCGGACCTGAGGAAGTCTCAAGACCAGGAAGTGTCTCACGATGAGGATGCCCTTGGAGACGCGAACCAAACTTCCTGAGCGTCTTAAGCTCAGTCACAGAAAAGTACCCCGCGTGTGCCATGGTCGCATATAAAACTGGTGCAATGTGGCCATTAGAAAGTATCACTCGATCACGCTGTGCCCACTCCGGGTGTCGTGGATTGTGATTGAGTATTCTGAAATAGAGAAGTGTGAACACGTCTGCCATGCCGAGTGGTCCAGCAGTGTGCCCGCTTCCCGCCTCGACAAGCATCTTCACGATACTCTCTCGGATATCCTCAGCTCGAAGCGTGAGCGCTTGTACTTCAACGTCAGTAAGTGAATGCATATGGGTACAGTATACAGCTTATAGACTGTAGACTGTAGACTGTAGTACACACAATAACAGAAAAACATTCTCTATGTATAGAAGTTTTACCTCTTAGATGAACTCTTAGCTCGTAAATATTCAAAAATAAGAGGCGAAAAGGAGATGAAGATGATAAAGAGGATGATTGGAAGTAGGTAGGTATCTATATCTTCCACAGTCTTCCCGAGCACGTAGCCGGCAGTGGTCAGACCAATAACCCATATAGAACCTCCTAGGAGGTTATATTTCATAAACGTGGAATACTCCATCTTCGCGACACCTGCAAGGATCGGGACGAACGTACGGACAACGGGCATGAATCGTCCAAGCACAACTGCCTTTGGACCGTACTTTTCATAAAATAGCTGTGCTTTTTTGATGTGAGCCTTTCGTAAAAAGAATGTATCTTCTCTGTGGAGTAGCGTGTTTCCTAATTTATTACCGAACCAATAGCCCACAATGTCCCCAAGGACTGCCGAGATGAAGAGAAATGTGGTTAATACATAGATATTGAAAAAGCCCTGTGATGCAAGTAAGCCTGCAGTAAACAAAAGACTGTCTCCAGGGAAAAAGAACCCGAAGAAAAGCCCGGACTCGGCGAATATCATAAGAGATGCACCAATATACCCAAGATTCTTGATGGTATCTATTAAGTTTCCGTGTAGCAAGAAAAATTCCATTGGGTACAGTATACCTGAAGAAAGTATATTATCTAATTAATGATTATCTGAAATTCTCTCGCAAATTTTCAATTCTCTCCTTAACATCGTCCCCTGCGAAGATATATGATCCGACAACCGCACAATCGGCTCCAGCATTCTTCACACGTAGAATAGTCTCTGGATTCATGCTTCCGTCCACCTGGATTAAGATATTCCTACAGTTCTTCTTGATATACCAAATCCGTTCTATTATATCCTCGTCAAACGGTTGCCCCTGAGCACCGATCCTCTTGATCCCCATCAGTTGAACAAAGACTTTCCCATATCTATCAGCCACAAGATTAACCATCCGTGCAAACCCTTCAATCTTCTTGTCATTAGAAACGCACAGACCCAGCTTCACCCCACTTCGCTTGGCGATGCCGACCAAACTTTCAACATCACTGTCTTCAAAATTATCAATATGTGCCACAACTCGCTTAGCCCCGAGCGCTATCACCCTAGGAATGAATTTCCTCCAGTCATTCACCATCATGTCGAATTCATATTCAAATCCTTCTGGCAGTGACTCTTCTTTATATGGCATCCACGTCTTCTCAAGACCAAATGCACCGTCACAAACATCAATCTGCACCCGATCCGTCAGGCCTTCCAAGAGAAAGAGCTTGTGCATAACCTGTTCAAAATTTGCTTCCAGGATTGTTGGGGTGATTTGCATGCAAAATAAATACTACAAAAACTAATGTACTACATTATACCACTTCCTCCTCATCACTCTTCTTTTATTTACTTCTCCAATATAGTCTCTAGACACAAGAGCTTTTATAGCAGTAAGTTCTTTAACACTCAAAAAAGCACTTATTTCTTCGATTTTTTCATCAGAAAAACTAGGGAATGTTTCATCTTTGTTTTGTTTCAAATTATCTAAGAAACTACGGATATCATCAGTTTCTTTATATTCTTCCAACATCTCACTTCTCATAAGATCCCCATTTTTTAAATACTCCACGGCTAGAGCTTGATATACTCTTCCTTCATCAACGCCTGAATGTTTAGCAAGCATATCAACAAGCGTAGCCAGCGCCATTCTTTCTGAAATATATCCAGCATTTCTATCAATATGACTCTCTTTTTTATACCATTTACTTTTTTCTTCAAAAGTAGTTACGGACCCCGTCCTTGCCAGATACTCAGAATAAACAGCGTCAGCAACAACTTCAGTTAACGCTTCGTTAAGCCTCATATAAGGTAGGCTCTCAAGTTTTTCACTTGTATCTTCACTTGATCTTTGTTTTGTTACTCCGGTCCACGCTTCCCAAGTGTCAGATTTTTTCTCATACACGGCTGTACTCATAAGATGCATCGCTTCGTGAATAAGGGTCTTTATAAGTGCGGGTTTTTGATCATCATGCATATTCCCCTCATCATCGACATGTTCTCGAGCAAACACTACAATATTGTCATCATCATAGTACGCAGAAGCATGCCCTCCTTCATTTTCAAATGAAGACCCATAGTGACTGAGATCCATAAATTGAGAATACTTTACACGGATTGGATAGACACCATCAAAAGAAAAGTTTTTATGAAATTGGAGAGAAGATAACTCTGGATAGGCTTTTTTTAGAATAGTGAAGAGTATTTGATCTATTACTTTAAAATCAATTTCTTTAATTGCTTCTTGCACTGAATCAATTGCTCGAGTAACAATTGCTTCTTCTTTTTCTAACTGTTTTGGGTTAAGCCCTCCCTCTCCGAACGGTGCTGTTTCCATACTTACTTGTTTGAAAAATACTTCGTATACACAGAGACATAGCCAGCAGAGTCATCGCAGGAGCCTTTCGTACTCGTACAATTGATTGGTACATCATTCGGGATGATTGGCACAAAAAGAACAGCGAGAAGTACCAGAGCTAATACTATCCATGATCCTTTGGTATTCATATTACATTTATATTACTTGGTCAGGTCCTCGATCTGGATGATACGATCAGCATGACGCTCTTCGTGGGAGAATGCTGTAGTGATGAACAGGTCGATTGCTTGTATCGCTTCCCCTGTAGTCACGAATCTTGCCCCGATTGAGAGTACGTTAGTATCGTTGTGCTCACGCCCAAGCTTCACAAGTTCAAGATTGCCTCCGGCATACACGATAGCTCGCACATGACGGAAGCGATTAGCTACAATTGCCTCTCCCTGTCCTGACCCACCGAAGATAATTGCCATGCTTGGTTCATGCATCGCGTCCTTCTGTACATCTTGTGCAGCACGCACCATATACTCTGGATAATCATCCCCAGCTTCTAGTGTGAGCGCTCCACAGTCATAGACTTCTGTTCCCTTGTCTTCCAAGTATTTCTTAATCTCCTCCTTTAATGCGAATCCTGCGTGATCTGTTGCTAAATAGATTTTCATATCTGTTTAGTATACCGCCTTTGGAATATGAGACAAAATAACAAGCCAATCTGAGCCATGAGATGAGCTAGCAAATGAATGCCTTGGACGAGTGTGCGCTTGTTATTTCCAAAAAACTGCTGAGCGGTAGTTACTTAATCTTGTAGTTAACATACACAGTTTGCTTCGCTTCTATTGTTGGTATCATCATGTTGTCGAAGAGATAATCTGCTGTATCGCCTAAATATTGTCCCGAACTCTGATCATATTCACCCACTGCAACAAACATGATGTCACCTAAGTGTACATGCAAAATCTTTGTAGCGTCTTCTGCTTTTGCTTTTGCGTCCTCAAGTGCTTTCTCCGTAAGCATCTTAAAAGTTTTCTCTTTATCAATGAGTGTATATTGTATAGATAGATACTCTACGTCAAATGGAAGTAACTGGGACCTTGCCGCCTGAATATCATCAACTGACTTGTTCTCAAGAACTATCTCGTAGTTATTCTGCTCTTTAGAGACAAGAACTTTGTCTCCTTCTTCATAGAAGATGGTGTTCACTTTATGGATGGAACTCTTTAGGCTAGCGTCAACGCCACTTAAAAAGTCAGTTTCTAGTTTCTTCAGTTTTATAGCAGCTTCCTTTTGGTTTTGTCCGCTTCCAATCAAACTAAAAGAAATGATTACTTTGTCTGAAGAAACTTTCATATGAGCAGTTCCTTTAGAGTAATAAACCTGCTCCGGATTAGTATTAAGATAATCCGCATCTTTAATTTGTTTGTATCCATACCCAATAGCACAATAAGCAATTCCGATAGAAAGAACGATAGCGGCAATACCAAAATACCTAACTGCTTTTGACTTACTCGTATCTGTAGTTTCCATATATCTTGGTTTAGACTTGTAAATGTTTCCCTACTTTGAGGGCGTGCTCGACGAGCGTGTGAGTATAGCCCATCTCATTGTCGTACCAGGCAAGTATCTTGACGAGATTCCCTCCGACGACACGTGTCATCTTAAGGTCGGCAATTGAGGCATATGGAAGACCAATGATATCGCTTGAAACGAGCTCTTCCTCAGTTGCTTGGAAAATACTGGACCAACGGTCAGTTGCTGCTGCGTCTTGCAGTATTTTGTTGACTTCCTCCACCGTTGTTGGACGCTTAGAGATGAAGGTGATGTCAGCAATTGAGCCAGCTGGAGTCGGTACGCGTATGGATACTCCATCAAACAAGCCTTCAAGTGATGGGAAGGCCTTGGTGACGGCAATAGCAGCACCAGTTGAAGATGGCACGATGTTCTGTGCAGCAGCTCGTCCCTCCCGGAAGTCTTTCTTGTTAGGGCCGTCGACAATTCCTTGTGAAGCAGTGTATGAGTGGACAGTGTTTAGGATGGCCTTCTCGATACCAATAGCTTCATCTAGGATAGCAATCACAGGCGATGAGGCGTTTGTCGTGCACGATGCGTTGGATGTCACTTGAGTTGTTCCAAACTTCTCTTCGTTCACTCCGAGCAGAATTGTCTCCCCCTGTACTGACTCATCCTCCCCTTTCTTCGCTGGTGCGGAGATGACAACAGCTTTTGCTCCGCCTTTTAGGTGCGCTGCCGCTTTGTCATATGTGACAAAGAGTCCAGTTGACTCGATGACAACGTCAACTTGAAGCGCCCCCCATGGAATAGCTGCTGGGTCCTTCTCTTGGAATACTCGCAGCTTCGTCTCATGATCCCCAGAGGCAATCAAATATTGCTCTTTGGTATCCTCATGTACTTCTGCATTCACATCAAAATTAGAAACCTTGTAGACGGTATCATACTGGAGAAGGTACGCTAGATTGTGCACATCCCCAAGATCATTCACTGCCACCACCTCAATATCATCACGTTCAAACGCCACTTTAAAGAATGCGCGTCCAATACGTCCAAACCCGTTTATTCCCACGCGTATTTTTTTATCCATATAGAGAACAGTATATAGTCATCTATCTCTATAAACTAGTTGATAACTCTTGATTATCTTCTGGTTTGCCTTTGTAGCAGAATCTGGTACTATATACCCTATGAATGGCATTACTATATCGAATCTCTCGAAGTCCTACGGAAAAGAACAGAAAAAAGTTCATGTCGTCAAAGATATATCATTGACCGTCGCTTCCGGCTCTGTGTTTGGCTTGATTGGGCCAAATGGAGCTGGCAAGACTTCAACCATCAAGATGCTTGTGGGCCTATCACACCCAACTCATGGCTCCGTGTCCATCAAAGGAGAGTCTCCATTTTCTGAAAGTGTCCGAGCTAGCATTGGATTCATGCCAGAATCTCCAACGTTTTACCAATACTTAACCGGTGAGGAATTCCTTGACCTCGTAGCAACACTCTTTAACATACCTGAAAAAAAGAAACACATCGGAGAGGTACTTCATGAAGTTGATCTCACACGTGCTCGTCATGCAAGAATCAGGACATACTCAAAAGGGATGCTCCAGCGGCTAGGACTCGCCCAAGCAATCATCAATAACCCTGACATTCTCTTCCTTGATGAGCCATTGGATGGGCTTGACCCCTTAGGTCGAGCAGAAGTAAAAAAAATAATCCTTCACCTGAAAGCGGAAGGTAAGACTATTTTTATTAACACTCATATCCTAAGTGACGTAGAAGAAGTGTGTGATATGGTTGGCATCATGGATAATGGCGAGCTTTTAAGGGTAGATACCCCCGAGAATATCTCAATTGGGTACAAAGACCTAGAAGATGCATTCGTGAACATCATTACAAAACGAAGAAGTGGATCTCATGTAGTTCAGTCCCCTTCTCTAATCCCTAAACCCTAGTGTCCAATCCCTACCTTATGCTGCGAAACACTCTAGCCATTGCAAAAAATACTTTTAGAGAAACTATCCGTGATAGGATACTTCTCTCAGCGCTTTTCGTCATCATCGCGATGATACTCTTCACGCTCTTTATTGGCTCCATCTCCCTTGAACAAAGCACACGTATCATTATCGACTTTTCCGTCACAGCAATCTATGCTCTTCAGATATTCGTGGCTATTTTCATAGGTTCCATGCTTATCTACAAGGAAATCGAGAGGAAGACCTTCTATCTCATTCTTCCAAAACCAATACACCGCATTGAAATGCTCATTGGCAAGTGTCTCGGACTGACTGCCACAACTACGCTTGTGACATTGAGCTCAACATGTGTGCTTATCCTCCTCCTTGTGGTTAATGGAGAGACTTCCTACATCCTACCGATCATTCTTTCGGTCTTTTTGAGTATATTTGAGGCAATCATACTCATCCTCATCTCAATGCTCTTCTCTTCAATCACGTCCCCAATCCTTGCCGCGATTTCTACACTTGTCATGTTCTTTGTGGGTCATTCTGGAGAAATGTTTCGTTACGTATTTTTGACATCAGATTCAACCGTGGTAGAAGTTGTAACAAAAGCAATCTACTACCTTCTCCCAAATCTAGAGAAGTTCAATATGCGAAATGATATAGTCCACCAAACCATGCCATCACTTCTACTCATATTTGTCACCATCCTCTACGCCTTCACCTATGCAATCTTTCTCTTATTTTTAACGCAAGCAGTTTTTAAGAAAAAGGACTTCTAATCTTCCTATGAAAGTACAAGGAGAACGAAAAGAATTAGTGATTATTAGTATCTTTAGTATTCTTTTTCTAGGTATTGTTCTTTCTCTTCAGCTTAAAGACGATGAGCTTCGTCCAGCTTTTGAGTTCAAATATAAAGTTGTTGACAGAGACCTTCTCCCAGCAAAGATCCTGCCGTATATACATTTTGGATTTGCGAATGTTTTTGCTGACTATTATTGGATTGCCTCGATTCAAGACTTTGTTGGATGGAATGGAAAAGATAGCTTCGCGCTTGAGTATCTAAGGAATATTACAACCCTTGACCCGCAATTCGAATACCCGTATCTTTTTTCCATTTTAGTAATTCCACAAAATAATACAGAAGAAAAAAAAGAAAAATCACTTGTTGCACTAGCTAGTATCGCAAAAATTTCTGAGCATGGCATGCAAGCTCTTCCTACGAGCTGGAAAATCCCATTCTACCTTGGGTCCCAGTACTATACTTTCACTAAAACATATACAGAGGCTAAGAAGTATTTGAAGATTGCCGCCGAGAAAAAAGATGCTCCTCCTGCTGTATATATCACCTACTCCGCCATCGTAGCCAACAGTATACGCGGATATAAAGCTTCCCATGAGTTAAGCAGCGTCATCTACAACAATACTGACAACGAAATCATCAAGAAAATTGCCTCTAAAGGTATCGAAGAAGCCAACCTAAGTCAGATGCTTGAACAAGGAATCAGGGCATACAAGGAAAAATATAAAAGATACCCGAAAACTGCAAAAGAGCTACAGGATGTCAAATTCATTTCGCTTCCTGATGGATTCTACGATGTGTTCGCGATTGATATCAATCAAAAGAATGGGGATTTTAGTGTAGTCGAGAGGTAGGAAGATTGTAGATATCAGATATTCATCGCATTCTCATAGTCACAAACATCACATACAGTGTGCATGGCTGTTGGATCATTTCCCACATCTGTTTGATATGCATTATGTCTGTAACGTACATTCTTTTTTACTCTATGACAGGTTTCACACTCCAACATCTTTTCCTTGCTGTTTTTATTCTTGACATGTATGGAAAAGAGCGTCTCGACGTCCTCAAGCTCCCAGCTATCATATTTTGAGGGGAATAATGATGCAGCATGGACAAATTTTGGTTCTCCACTACCATACGAAACTGATTCTCGGAGAAAATCTTTTACATAATCTTCACTCTTCACAGGGTTGGCAGTACCACCTTTATTAAACAGTCTCTTGAAAGTAGGTGTTCTTATTATTTTCCACAGACACTCATCTTGGTAATGAGATACTTCTCCTGTTTGTGACATAAGTTTCCCACTCTCGTTCCTGTTTCTTATATTGTCTATTTTTATGAATTTTACTTCTTCTAAAATACTTTGAAAGTTTTTTGAGGCTTCCTCTTTCTCTTGTGGGGATACATTTTCATTATGATTTCTTTCAGCAGAATTGAGAGCGGGTTTGATCAGATATTTATCAGACTTCTTCTCGGCTTCTACCTTCGCCAAATGTTTAGCTTTTCGGAGGTAGGCAGGGATACGAGAGCCTTGGGGGTCTACCCATTCGGGGAGACTATTTTTTGGCTGTTCCATAGGGGAAGTATACATCACAGGAATCGGTAATGAAATACATCTTTTCTTTTAATCCTTCAGAAAAACTCACGAGGAATCTCCTACAAGTCCCCTGTCGCCGTCGCTCCATGGGCTCGCAGGCCGCCACTCGCGATTCGGTCTGCTGACCTCATAACGCTGCGTCCATCGATTCCTCACGCACCTGACGCAGGCCAGGTGCTGTGGGCCC
>JAYVXX010000148.1:0-3476 GCA_043784805.1 Minisyncoccota bacterium
TGTACTACAAGCAAGGGGGCGGGGCGGTTGTCTATATATAGATAGAGCAGAAATAATGAAAGGGCGCGCCAGCAGGCGCGCCCTTTATGATTCGAATCGTTTTATGCCACGTCGGCCATCCATGGCATACCAATCACCATTCTCCTTATGAGAAACACTTGGCATACAAGCATGAAGGTACAGACAAACATGCAGATGATGAGCCAACTCTGGATTCCAGAAGGATAGGTCTCGAAGAAGCGCATATAGATAAGCAAAAAGAAGTGCAATACCGTCAAAAGAAAAAGGATATGCACTAAAACGCGACATGCTCCGGAGTCTGACCAATTTCTCCACTTCCTAATATACATCACGCCAGGCATGCACAAGGTAAAGAGGATAGGAAGGAACACCAGTATCACGAAAGAAGGCATGTCCGAGGGTTCAAATAGCATGACTATGCTCCAATGTTTCCCCACTGCATAATTGCAGGAGATTTACATAAACACTACAATTTCGCGATATATTAGTCAAACGAGTAATACTCAATAGAGGCAGTAAAAAACCGCGCAGTGTGAGTGCGCGGTCTTCATTTTTGGCAAAAGAACCGCTCCTTCCATCATCCCTTATAAAGAGCGATGAGGTTGGCGTGAGTCTTAAGCGCATAGGTATGAATACCTGTTCCTGCGTAGGATCTCTCCAGGTCTCCCTTCATTCCGCCGTGTACCCAGGCTGCGGTCCTCTTCCAGGCAGTACCGGGAAGATGATGGGCAGAGGCGATGAACATCACCATCTGATCTTGGAAATCCTTGTGTTTAGAAGCGAGCGTTTTCACGTCACCACCATCCAATAGATGGATCATCTTGGCGAGGTTGTGTACCGCGAAGTACACCGCCGCCACATGATGGTCGTCTCCCACAAGGCGTGAGACCGAATCCGGTATCTTGTATCCACCGTCCTTCACGAAGCCGTTCACCACGGATGCTCCCTCGACTACCTCACCATCCTTACGGACAGAAAATGAGGTGAATTGGTAGAAACCGATTGAGAGCCAGTTGTCATGCATCGCCGGAATGTGGAACAGATATGAGCTACCCGCATTCTTTAAAAGCATGTCCATGTAAAGGATGTTGAAGCGTGCATCGTCTGGGAGCAGCTCCGTCATGCCGTACGCGATGAAGTCCTTGCCGCGCAACTTCGAGAGGATATCTCGGAGCAGTTGGCACTTCTTTTGGTCGAACTTGTACCGTGAGCACAACTTCGTCCAATCGAGTGACTTCTTGGCTTTCTCCACCACTTCATCTGTATGCTTGATGAATAGGGGAAGGGTGGTTAGACCCCGCTTCGTGTTCATATAGCGAGCCAGGATTGCTGGTGTCATCGACAGTGTCGAGCTGGTCACATCTTCTTTCAATACTTTCCGGTCCCAAAAGGCTGCCATGTTGGCATCAAACGAGACCATAAGCGAGTCCGGAAGAGGTACACCATTCTTCACGTCTGGAAGTCCAAGATGCTGGGCATAAAAGTCGCTCACGTTTCGGCGGACGATCTTCCCATTATTCTTTTCCCTTTTCGCGAGGACTCTCAAATCCACTAACTTTGGGTCGGCGGACTTGATGGCGGTGTCAGCAGTTGCAGAGAGAGCATTCGCCCTCAATTGATCTCGTGTCGGCTTTGCTGGCACACGTGGTGCCGGCTTCGCTAATGCATTTTCCTGATTGTCGTTACATGCCGTAAAGGCGAATGCGAACAAAAGGAACATGGCGATATGTTTACTAATATTCATGCAATACTCCAATTTTTGTTAGAACAATTAACACAGTTATTGTGCCAATACCTCTTATAATTATAGCATAATATATACAAAAGTCAATGGTTATGCTAGAATACATCAATGTCATACCATTCTCCAAAAAAGTCTCTTGGACAGAACTTTCTCACCTCCATTCCTGCGAGGATGGCGATAGTCGCTGCTGGGAACTTATCTTCATCTGATACTGTTCTTGAGATTGGCCCTGGGAAGGGTTTTCTCACCAAAGGGCTTTTAGAGATGGGTGCAAAAGTGCTCGCACTCGAAAAAGACCGGGAACTTATACCACTCCTCTCAGAAACTTTTTCCAAAGAAATCACATCGAATCAACTTACCCTCATCGAAGGAGATGCCCTTGTATTTGACCCCCAAAGCTACAGTCTACAATCTAAAGACTACAGTCTAATAGCAAACATTCCCTACTACATCACTGGCGCTATCCTCTCTCACTATCTTTCACATCTACATCAACCTAGTACTATGGTAGTCCTTGTACAGAAGGAAGTCGCTGAACGAGTATGTGCAAAGGATGGCAAAGAATCCCTTCTCTCACTATCTGTAAAGGTCTACGGCACACCGAAGTTAGTCTATAAAGTATCAAAAGGGAGCTTCTTCCCGATTCCAAGCGTCGACTCAGCAGTGCTTCAAATCACTGACATATCCCGGAAGAATTTTAAGAACCAATACCACGAGGCGATATTTTTTAAGCTCATCCACGCTGGCTTTGCACACAAGAGGAAGTTTGCCATCTCCAATATCAAAGAAGTGTTTAAAAATATCGATATTCCTTCACTTTTTGAGCAATGCAATATGTCTCCTAAGGTCCGGGCCGAAGATGTGACTCTTAACACATGGTTGTCACTTACCTCTAGGCTAGCTACAAGTAACTCTGCACCTCAAAAGGTACCATAAACAATACTCTGCACATCTCACATTCCTGATTGAAACTTGGATAGTTATCCTCCTTTATGTCACTCACTGCGTCAATTATGAGTTATACTTCTTTCATATGAATAATGACACGATGTCAACGAAGAAAGCCTTACTCATAGTAGGGTCACTCGTTTTCATTGTCGGAGTCAGTGTCGTTATACCAGCTAAGTGGCTTGGGGTCAAACCTAAGGTGAATAACCGCCCAAGACTTGATCTGACCTACTCTGGACTCATTAATAGCAGGCCAATCACGGCAACCACATGGAAGGGACTTACTACGGGAAATATCGACCCAATAGATGTCAAAAAACTTGAACTGGAGAAACCGGACCCAATGGTTATCGCCCAATTGAATGACCCTAATAACTTGACGTCCTCGTTTTCCAAGAAACTTTATGTCGCCTCAACCTATATGGCCAAGAATCCGGAGATGACTGATGCTTCCAAGCAAAAAATCATCAACGAGCTTGTTGCCCAAGAAGCGGCGAAAATCATTCCAACAGTCTATGCTTATAAAGACCTCCACATATCAAAGTCGGAGAGCAAGGAATCTGTGAAGAAATACGGCAATGACATGGCCTCCATCCTAGACACACTCATAACAGAACAATCTACTGTCGAAGACTTGGCATGTATCATGAACTTCACGAAATCAAAGGATGCGAAAGACTTAGCTATTATAACCAAAGATTACAAGAAGGCTGATGCTAAGTTAAAGAAACTGGTAGCACTTAGTATTCCGCTTTCTGCAGCA
>JAYVXX010000149.1:0-3465 GCA_043784805.1 Minisyncoccota bacterium
CCGCTTTTTTTACTTTACCGTCTCAGCAAGAGACGTTGGTTATTTTGCTTGAGATGCAAGGCAGAAAAAGTTTTTGCGACCAAGATGTACAGCTAGTACTTCACGGGAGCAAAAACTTTTTCTAACAAAGCAGATTAAGTAAAATTACCGACGTCCACCTGGGACAAAGGTAAGAGCGTGCCCAAGCTTCTTAGCTCGTCCTGTTCGTCCAATACGGTGAATGTAGGTCTCGTAGTTATTCGGAACGTCGTAGTTGATGACAAGGGAGATATCGGAGATATCAAGCCCACGTGCCGCAACGTCAGTCGCGATCACGACTTGGACCTTTCCAGTCTCAAGCGCCTTAACAGCTCGCTCTCGCTCACGGTTATGCATGTCACCATGAAGGCCAAGAGCTTTGAATCCACGCTTGTTCAACTCCTCAGCAAGACCATCCACATGACGCTTCATTTCTCGGAAGATAAGGACCTTGCCATATTCTGGCTTAAGAAGAATCTCGTGAAGAGCTTCTACTTTCTCATTGTCCCCGTTCACACGAATAACATCCTGCATGACAGATGATGCGGTGTCACGTGACTTGATAGACACAGTGACAGGATCCTTCAAAAAGTCTGTACAGAGTCTCTTGATTTCTGGTGAGAACGTCGCAGAAAAGAATAGCCCTTGCTTAGTCTTTGGCATAGCCCCCAAGATTGAACGCATATCGTCAATGAATCCCATATCAAGCATTCGGTCAGCTTCATCAAGTACGATACTATCGAAATAGTCCATCTTGATCTTGCCACGTTCGATAAGGTCCATGACTCGTCCTGGTGTACCGATCACAGCGTTCACTCCGAGTTCAAGCTCCTTGATCTGACGCATGATTGGAGCACCTCCCACGCAAGATACAGAGAAGAGCTTCATACCACGAGTGAACGCGACGAACTCCGCCTCTACCTGCTGAGCAAGCTCACGAGTTGGTGTGAGAATCATCATCTTGTGATTCTTGTCAGCAACAAGCTTGTTAATCAGTGGAATCAAGAATGCTGCAGTCTTACCTGTTCCAGTTGACGCGATTCCAATCACATCCTTGCCTTCTAAGATAACAGGAATAGATTGATCCTGAATAGGAGATGGAGTAGTGAGACCTTTTGCAGTTAAATTAGCTGAAAGCATCTCGGCAATGCCGAAATCAGTGAAAGCATGCTTGGCTGTGTAGTTGTCTACCTCAGTGACACCTGCTTCTTTGTTAATAAAAAGATTCTCATCGATATAGTCCTTCTTGAAGCTTCTCTTTGCGTTGAACGCACGAGGGGCTGAAGATCCGCCACGTGAGTAGCTTCCACCGCCTCGAGAGCCTCCACGGGAAGAATAACCTCCACGTGAGCCTCCACGCTCAGATGAATAGCCACCTTCACTTGATGAAGAGTATGAACGGCCGCGTGAGCCAGATGAACGGGAACGAGAATCAGTACGTGAGTCAGAAGACCCACCAGCTGTTATGGTATACATATGTTATTTGTAGGCTTCCCAAAACTAGCGAACTACTTCGTTAAAACGGCAAGCTTCTTCGTCAATGTACTATTCGTACACCTCCTTGAAACTCTTGTTTCGCCTCGTATTTCATCTAGTTTTGTAAACCCTAATTTGGTTTAGTTAAATTATTTGCGCTCTCGCTTCTTTTTGTGAGAAGACTCGTCTATCGAGGTGATAGATTTATGGTTAGCCACAACGCGTCAAATAAAAACTGACTACACATGGATATCCATAAGGAAATAATATACCTATTCTAGCAGAATTGGGAAGAAATGTCAATGTTTCAAAAATAAACCCCGATTTTGTCATGCCCGACCCGATCGGGAATCTAGGTTACTATCACAAATATAGTTCTTTTTTTAAACTTTTCCATCGAATTACACACATAAAAATCTGCTGATTTTTTGCTCTGCTCGCGCCGTCGCGCTGTGCAAGGTAATTCTCATGGAAAAGTTCTATTGGTATGGAAACAAAAAAGAAAACCCCGGCGACACGGGGTTTTTACTGTTGGTGTGTTAGAACATACCCACCTTTCGTCAGAAACATTGTCTTGAAACCTTTCTGTTTATCTTCCACTCTTCTATGCGATCTTTAATGAAGAAGAAGGCAACTATGCATAACCCGCCGATAACCCCAATTATGACCCCTAGGATTGGAGCAAAAAGATTCCAGGCTGCATGTGCCATAACTGCTGCCCACAGCGATTGGTATTGGATACCGAGATATCCAAACAAGATGCCTGCCCAGAAAGATACAAACACATGGAAAACCTTGCGAACTAAAACTTCCTTTCGCTTTTCATGACCCACCGCATCAAACCTTTTTTGGACATCATCAGTTTTAGGTTTTCCTGCGGAGTCAAATGTTGTAATTTCTCCGAAGTGAAGTTTGTGTCCGCGCCAATGCAGGGCGGCAAATAGAGCACTAGAAATAATAATCCCGTACCAAGCATAGTAAGTAAGTGCACTGAACCCAATAATGATTGGTGCCCTAAACACTACTTCTTCTGCTGTTGGCGCCCAGATATTAATCATGGGTAGGGAAAATTTCAGATTTATCTTCTTTTGATTTTCTATTACCCATTCGACACTTGTAAGGTTCTCACCGTAGGCCAAAAGCGCGTTTCTTGCATAAATCCCTGTAATCGAAGCGATACTAGCAATGATTGCGATTGAAGGCAGAAATAATGATACCCTCGCAATAAGGAAATCAAGGTTGGCCTGGGAAAGAAGGACCATGTACACATCTTTCATTATTGTATCCTTATTAAAGAGCTGATTAATCGGAATGATAATCTATCTATACAAACTACAACATAAAAATACTATTGTCAATAACTACTCCTTAAATTCTAACCTGAAACGCAACATCCTCATAGCGTAAAATAGTTGTACACCATTACAAACTAATCAAAGTCTTGTTTATATTTATTGATCAATCTCATATCATAAATATTTGGGGTACCAAATCTTTCATAATTCCAATTTTTAGGAGCAAACTGATTATCCCATACAAGAATCTCGGTAGGTGCAAAATCAAATTCAGAGTACATCTTCAGTAAATGTTCACCCATACAACTCAAGTAAGTTGCCCCCTGCTTTCTAGCTTCAGCAACTAGAATTTTTCCTCTCTGTCTTTCAAGAGAAAAAACTGAAATTAGTTCACCGTCTGGATTTACACCAAACCCAGATTTTCCATCCTTAGACAAATATAGTTTTGTCCCCTTATTTTGATAATTTTGTTGGGTATGTGGTGTAAGGAAAGCAAATAGATCTGGATCGAGCATATCCCTTGCAGTAATAAATTCTAGACTTGAAACAATTTGAAATGCTCCTTTTTCTAGACTTGGAATTTCTTCTTGTGTCATATTACTTCACAAATTGATTAAGACTTGTAATTATTGACCTAGAAATATCTTTTGACACTTGTGTAAAATTTTTATTTTGT
>JAYVXX010000150.1:0-11099 GCA_043784805.1 Minisyncoccota bacterium
GTAGAATCTTAAATCATCCTTCTGCTATTGTCTACGCTGTACCTATTTCAAGTACTTCTACAACCTATACAGTGCATATATCATACCTTTTCTCTACCTATATATTGATAAGAGTACTATCTATAGTCTTTACTTCTATATAAGGTATAAATAGATAATATCTATTGCGCGAATCTTTTTACACTAGACAACTCTCTAGGCATGGAACGGCTATCTAGCCTGATTCAAAAACGTTTGAATGCTAGAAGTTTCACCTATCTTCCTTAGATCGCCGCTACCTATGCAACCCATCGTGCGCCTTGCTCCGTACCGTAGGTCAACATTCAAAGATATCCCTATCTTCTTCAGCATTAGCAAGACTTAGATTCATGGTCGGACACTCTCTAAGGTTGTCATTAAACCTTTTGCCCATTTATAACACAATGGCTATATGTTTGTCAAGTCAAGCACGAAAATCTAAATTCGCGCACACCGAGCGAAACTTGCAAAAAAGTCGCCCCACCATTTTTCATACCCGCTCCGAGGGCCGGGTCCTCCCCACACAGGGCTGCCACACAACCGCCCCACACAACCCAGCCACACAACGAGGCCCCTCGCCGTGACAAGATTGATGTTCCACACAACGGTTTTCGTGGTACCCTATGGGTCGGCCCCCGGTCGGGCCAGGCCGATCGTTTACGAAAAAAAAAATAAAAGCCTAAAAAGAAAAGAGGCAAGAAGAAAAATGTCAGCAGCGGCAGAGAAAATGATGCGGGAGTTGACAAGTAGAAGCTTGCCAACGCCCGACTATCCTACAGACTGGCGCTACACGGTGCGAGAGAATAAATCGAACCGGATCATCATTTCCCTCGTCTCTCATTCTACTGCATTGAATTACCAGAAAATGCAGCGGGTTCTCTTCAAAATCGAATGCACAATCACCGAGGATGAAGGAAAATTCAATCCACCTCGCAATAATCCAAAGGAGCTTCCAACTCCAGACGAGCAAATCTTTGAGCCTTGTTTCCACGAATACCAGTCCGAGGCTGACAAAGATTTGCGACCAATCGTTGCCAGCGCAGTGCATTCATACGCAGACTGGAAGAAAGCAGCGGCACGCACAAAAATGTTGAGGCGGATGGCGAGACTCAACACAAAGCGCACAGAAAAAAACACAATCGTCGGACATATTGATGAGGTGGTCGAGACAGAATACTTGATGCGCAAAGGTTTCAGCGTCATCGAAGATTTTTGTGGAAAGCATATTGTGTTTCAGGGAACGGAATACGCCTGCACACAATACCTCATCGAGCGGGCTTCTTATCGCGGGTTTGACATGGCGGATTTCTCGATTGAGCCATTTGAAGGGCGAGAGAGGCTGGTAGAAAAATGAAACAACATCCCTACGATGAAATCGCTGCGGAAATTGAAGCACGGCTTCGTGCACAACGCGACCATGATTGGCGAGGGACTGGCGTTTGTTTGTTTAGCAGTGAACGTGAAGAACGTTCGCAACGCGCGTACGCGGCCTCACTTCGGGATTTGGCTAAAATGGATCGCATGGAAATCAATCTCGAAAGGGAGGAAAATGCTTCGTCAGCATCTTGATCGTATAACAGATGAAGATATCTTGCGGTATCTTGATCGAACGTCTCGTGCAGCGATTACCGCTTGGCGGAAATATTATCGAACCCCCTTCACTGGACCGGAAACCCTGTCCGAGAACATGCTTTTTGAAGCAGCCGTCAAAGCAGATGACCGGCACCGAAATTTCCAACGTGAAGCTGAACTTCGTGGCATCTAGGAAAGTTTGAAAGGATGACGAAACTTCGCGCACTTGACGAAAGTATCAGCATTGAGAAAGCGTATCTCATGTCTGCTTCTTTCGTCATTGTTGTAGCCGTTCTCCACGTATTGATGGGATGGTGAACAAAATGTTTACGTGTAGTCTTGGTATGTGCTTCGAAAATGAATGGGTGATAAAAAGATGAGCAGCCCTTTTCCTCCATTCGGTGTTCCTGCAACAATGGTCACAGTCATTTGCAAAGACTGCGAAGGGGGAATCTTCAACCAGCCTTGGATGATTAGCGCGAAGTATGTGGAATACGGGCCGTTCTGCAAAAGCTGTGCAGTGGGTATTATTGATGAGTCCAAAAGTACGGCCAGCGTTTTCGATGAGAAATGCCGGTGTGATGGTTCGCAGATGAAGGGAAGTGACCACTGCCCCATTTGTTTCTGTGAGCAGTACGAAGAAACGTGTACCACAGAAGGAAGGGTATAAAGTGAATGCACTGTTAGCATATTCAATTCCTTCAAAAATGGTCACAGTTACCTGTAAAGGATGTCACCGAGAAATCTTGGAACAACCTTGGATGGTTGTTGCAAGCTACGGGAACCATGATGGCCCATACTGCAAAAACTGCGCACTGGTAAATACTGCCAGCGTTTCAACAACAAACGGGCAGTAGTAGCGGGGGCATAAAAATGTGCAGCCTCAATGATTATCCGCCATACGAGTGTAATGATGGGGGGGATGATGAGGATGTATACTACGTACCTTTGGATTATGAAAAAGGTGTAATGGAGGAACCGCCCTGCGATTGCACCTATTGTCTGATGGATGAGGTCTATGAATCAGACCTTCTATCAGATTCAATCATTCGGGAATACCCGACGCACGGGAAACTTTTTTCAGAGGAACTGGTCAATCTCGATTCAAGCAATATCTTTTCTGCAAGGCAGAAACTGAACCTCATCGCAACAAAAATCTTGCGCCATCAACGATATGGGTGTTACTCGTGTATCACAGAATGGACGTGGTAAAAATGAATGACCCGGACTGCGATTGTACCTATTGCACATTGGAAATCCGCCCGTCCATTATTCCAACGTGCGATATTTGCCGTAAGCAGGATGATTACGAAGGTGATGACTGGAATGGGGAAACCGGCAATCACATTTCATGTGAGGAGGAATAATCATGGAAGACGAGATTATGACACTTGCTGCTATCATTGGATTTGGTCTGGTATTTATCGTACTGGCCATCTTCTTTGTTGGGCAGCTAGTCTCACTTTTTAGTGCATTTTCTCTCATCTGAAAGGAGTAGAAAATGGACTTGGATGTGATTGATTTTTGCGCGGAGGAATGCGTAAGGCAACAGTCTGGGGAAATGTCTGTCGCAGATATGGTTTGGGCATGGAAATATGCTCAGGACTATTCTTCTAATCCCGATGCTACATTCCTCACCTTTATTGAAAGAGTTGGCCAGATTATTGAGCCAGTTGACAATAAAGGTGGGTTTCGTCAAATTCCAATCTTTGTCAGAAATGGATGGGACTACATCGAAAAGACCCCATGGGAAAGAGTTCCTAGCCTCCTTTCACTTTTGCTGGAATCATATTACGAAGGGGCTTTGGAGCCTGTGCATCCAAAGGCAATAACACGAGAGGACCAGTTCTATTTCGAATACGAAAACATCCACCCATTCAAAGATGGAAATGGAAGGAGTGGAAAAATTCTCTACAACTTCCTGCTAGGAACGCTGGATAAGCCGGTGATGCCACCCAACTTCTGGGGAAGCTCGAATCCATAAAGGAGTCTAATGGTGTTTAGCGCGGAGTTCGTAACATTTGGCGATGCGATTCTCGCTGGGACTTGCCCATCGCGGAGTGATGGTAATTTGCGTCTCTTTCGTTTGGAAACACATTGCGCCAATTTCTACATCGTGGCCCGCATTTCAGAGGATGGCCCAATTTCTTACGAGGTCTTGAAAATGTTTGAGACAGTGAACTTCGACCTCACAATCTATCGACAGGCAAGTACATTCTACGATAGCGAAATGGATGCAAACCCATGATGCAGCGCGTCATAATTTGTTTGGACAGTAGCACTTCTGTCCCATCTTTTGTTTTTGGGCCGTTCGAAGAAGTAGAGAAGAAGGATGAATTTTTGGATGAACACGAAAAAATCTGTAAACGCTTTCATGTGCAGCGTAGGCTGAATGATCCAAAGTTTGGGGTAAAATGAAGGGCATGAAAGGAAAACGCAAGTGCTAATCTATCTTTTCCTTGCTAGTTTAGCATGTATGTGCATGTTGTCCGAAATTCTCAACGTGGAGGGATAAATGAGCAAACGAAGTTCATTATCCCGTCTAGAGGATTTGAAGCGGGGATTCGTAGATGTAGGACGATTCCGCTATATCCTACACAAGATTGATATGGAGCCTTGGAGGGATAAGATTTGTCCTATTTGTAACAAGGGATTCGTTGAGGACCCAAGGAACAAATATGAGAATTTTGATATTCATCCGGGGTGTGTGTTGACTGACGCCTACGACATGTGGGTGCAAGCACACTATGAAGAAAAATACGCGGAGGAATAAAATGGACGTTCGTTGTTCTCGTTGTGGTGAGCCGTGGGATACAGAATGTCTCCACGATGAAGTCAGTTTCCGAAATCCTCAGAAGCCATGGAAATTCAAAGATGGTACCTTCCTAAGTGGAGTCTACGATCAGTATTTCCAGACCATGAAACAAGAATTTCGTCTGAAGGGATGTGCTAGTCTGACTTCATATACTACTGGTGAATGCACACGCACTCCAAGCGCCTCTATTTATGGGGAGCTAATGGATTTCGCGGGTGATGACATTGATTTCGCAGCAGGCATGATGGAAGATGCAGAAAGATACGGGCTTGTCTGAAAATTCAGTGACGCGCACGCACAGGCAACTGGGACAAAACGTGGTCCACAATTTTCAGGAGAAATAGCATGATTTACCACGGCGATGACGAAACATTCCCCATTGTTTCACTCGGGGATGGAACGTGGGTTGAGTTGAGTGAACTTCCTACCGTTATGTGGTTCACGCGCGCTCAAATCGAAACAATGGACGACGCACCGATCGACTGTGAACAAGCCGTAGACCATGTGCATATTGATGGACTGCTTCAGTTTTATGACACCCCGCTTCAGGATTCATCTATCTATGAATGATTCAAAGACTCTTAGCACTCAATTTGTTATTGGGTGCTTCAATATTTTAGCAGTACTGACATTTGGGGCTTTGAACATATTCAGCATACGAGGAAGTGTGTATATGGTGGCAGCATTCCTTATCACATGGATTGCATTCATGGATTGGGACAATAATTAATGGTCTATGATGATGATTTTTCTACAGCCGACCGTGTAGATAGATGGCGGCAACACATGAGCAAGGAAAAATGCGTTTGTGGGTTGAACAAATGCTACCTCATCGTTGAAACTTTCAACTACTCAGGGTACATAACAGTAAAAGTTTGCGTACACTGTGATACAATGGAGGAACTGTATCTTGGTGACGTGAAGTGAAATTGACAAGAATCTTAGAAACAACACCAGACTGTGATTGGGATAGGTTCGATTTCTCTGATAAAATCGAATGCTTCAATCCCGGTAGCACAGCTTTAGTGGATGATGACGGTTGGCACGTTGCTCATGTTTGTGATAAACACATAGAAGTAGTACTAGATTTCTTGGAGGAACCTGCATTTAGAGGACTGTAACTAAAAAAGTTCCTAAGTTGTACAGAAAAAAGAAAGAGAAAACATAATGAACAACACCGGAAGTGGCATCGGTCGAAATTCCTCAACCGCCGAACTCGCAGAGCGTGCGCAGATTTTTGAAAACTACGCAAAGAAGGCGGAAACGTTTGGTAAGTTTCCCGGCACACACACGCTTGGTGTCGAGTTTAAGAGCATTGCAAAGGTAAAGTAAGTGGATACCCAACTTACGCACAGTGAAAAGAAATCGGTTGCTGCCTTGCTTTCCATTGAGTTGGAAAGTCGTCTGAGGATAGAAAAAATGGCTGTAACAGGTTTTGCTAAGTTAAAATTGGCAGAACGGATAGAGGAACTTACTCGTATTATCAATAAACTCAACTACTAAAAGGAAGGCACGGAAATGTATAAGGCAGTTCTTTTTGCACCAGATGGAGATTGGGTTACTGATTTCCGTGGTTCCCCAACGATTGCGGCTGTCGAGGAATCTTTGTCAGAGATGGGGAGTCGGTGGATTTTCTACCCATTTGAATTTGTTGCAAAAGATAACAATGCAGGGTGGTCAAGTGGTTTGGAAGAAATTGTTTCTTGCCCAAACGATGACTATTTCCTGACAGGCAGAACAATCAAAGAGGCGAGCGAATACTTTAGCAGGTTGTCAGGAGTATAAAAATGAAGCGTCTTGTCATTGACGATGTTCGTATCTTTACCTTTGACGCGGATTATTGCCGCTCAACAGATGAATTTCGTCAAATGTACACAAATATGCCACTCTCGACTCACTATGATGAGTGTTGGCTTGATAATGATATGGGGGGTGCTCCCGGTGGTGATGTAAGTTATCTTGCCAATGCCATTGAATATTTGGCTGCAACTGGTTACTTTTTCCCGATTGATACATTCGTCATTCATACTGCTAATCCAGTAGAAGGAAGGAAGATGTATCAAGCTCTCCATAAGTGGTACAATGTTCGCACGGAAGACGCCTCTAAGTATATTGACTACGATGCAATGGACGAGGCAATGGAAAGTAGATGATGGTCATTTGGCGCTGTATAAAATGCACGTTTGTCAATTACAAAAATCAAACCGTGTGTTATAATTGTGCCAAACGTAGACCAAAATCAAAAGAACCTGTGCAACTAAATCTCTGGAGGAAATAAAGTAATGAGGCTGCTTGACCGTTCTCGTTCGCTGCGTAACAAGGTATTAGAGGATGCAAACAAGAAGCACGCTGCTGACCAAGCAGCACAAAGTAAGGAGGCGGGGAAAAGAGCGGCAAGAATACTAGAAGTAGATGAAAAAGAGATTGATTTAACCGGGAGGGACCACGACTGGTATTTTACTTTAGATGATTTAGATTTTAAAGTAACTTGGTCCCACCGAGGTTATGATAACTTAGGTGGAGGGATGTTTTGGGAGTTGTATATCAAGGTTGCGAAGGTAAATTTTTATGGCAATTATTTAAATGAAGGAGGGCAATGGTTAGAGGTAAAAACCCTTACTGACATTGTAAGGTGGGTTGACATTTACGGTCTCTAAAAATAGATAATCATCGTGGCCTCGTATCCCAACGGCAGAGGAAGAGGACTTAAAATCCTTACAGTGTGAGTTCGAATCTCACCGAGGCTACCATAAATTTTAGGAGAATAATATGGAAGTTGTTTTTGATACAAATAATTCAAGGTATTATATCGACACCAATCTAATGACTTGGAAGCGAGATAAGACAGCGCGTAGTGGAAATCTTCTAGGTATTGAGGCAGGCCCACTAGTCAGTATTCCTGATATCATTGTCGGGGAACGCTGTCTTATTGCCGAAGGCCCAAGTGGGCATCTTATCACCATTAATACTAGTCCTGTTCGTAGGATTCTTAGGGTGATGGGCTAACAAAATTCAAAACCGCGCATTATAGGCACACAAAAGTAGGGGAAATACGCGCCCAAAAATTTCTAACTGGTGCCCGAGTTTTGGAGTTAGCGCCAAGAAGTAGCGCGAAGTATAAGGGCTAAGTGCAGTAAAACTAACTCACATAGTTTTACGAAGCCAGTAATGTTTATTGTCAAGGTAGGAAGCTGGGCAAACTTGTGGTTGGGTTCTCTGCCCAGCTTCCTATCGTGTCAATAACCATAACAGCAAAGGAGTTGCGTAGAAAGATTAGGTTCTTAGCGAGAATCGAAACTCATTGTTTTGATTCTAAGTGTTCTCTAGAGCACCCTTAGATTTTTTAGTTTCTCGAAAGGAAACAAAACCCATGAGCGTTAACATTCACCTCAGCAACGGCCCGGTTTCTCTTGATATCGAAGTCGATGGCGACGACGAGTGCAACACGGTTGGCGATATCTTGAATATCTATCGAGAGCAGCTTAATATTCCTGCTGGCGCAACGCCGACAGTGAATGGTAATCCTGTGGACCTCGATACGGAATTCGAGGATGGCGACGATGTTGCCTTCACGAAGACCGCTGGCTCCAAGGGTTAAGTAACCCAAAAAAAGGAAAACGCACTCGGGGAAGAGATTAAGTTCTTTTCCCCGAGTTTTTTCTTTCTAGGAGAAAAAATGGCACTGGCAAACTCTCACGAAATCATTGAAATCGAAGGCGATTTAGTTCGTCTAGTAACTAAAACTGTAAGCTATGAGGTTGCCCTGAAGGATATTTTTCCGCAGTTGCAAAGTTTTAAGCCGGTCACATTGCCCACAATCGCGCGAAGCCAAGTTTTCGCCCATTGGGATGAATCAAATCCAGCAGCTAAATCTCTTTATATCCTTGCGGAAATTCCCCCCGGTATCAAGAATATTCGAAAAAATGATCGGCGTTACCGATTAGCGATGCCTTGGACCTATTTCTGGTTCATCGCTTCAACAGCATATGCCACGTCGTCAGATCGTTGGGCACTAGAATCATATTACGCCTTCCATGCAAAAGATCGGTATGTGGGGCTAGATTCCACATTTATTACCGCCAGAACGCCAAATGTTTATAATACTGGAAAGATTTGTTGGGGAACAACTGGGGCAAACCCATCTCTTAGTCTTGCTGATAGAATTGATAGTTTGGTACACGATTGGTACCTTTCTACATTCAATTCTGACTTGGATGGGGAAGTTTCGCTTCCTTACAATGAACGTAATTACCGACGTTGGGTTGATGAAACTCGTACCAATCCACTGTGCTGGCAAAATTGGCCAGAATGGGCAAATGAGTCTGTATCAAAAAATTCCGTGCGCCGCCTTCTTAGTTTCAACGGTGCAAATGCAACCGTTGACACTATTACATTGCCAAATCTTATTCCACCTATCGGCAATAACCTGACATTTGGACGGTGGGAAGAATGGTTCAGTAATATCCAGCCCGTTCAGCGTGGTCGTGCATTACGCGCGTTGCTAAATAGGCGAGAAGATAACTTTGAAGATGTTCCAGAAGAAGAGGAAGAGGATACTTCAGACGACGGTGGCGTTGAGATTGATACTGACATGGAGGAATCTATTAATGGATAATATCATTAATATGGATGATGTTAAACAAGTAATTTTTAATGGTGGTGACTATGATAGCCGTAAACCTATTTATCACCCATATACCCCGGCGTCTGGATGGCAAGGTGTTTTTGGGACTGCGGCTATAGCCAGTAGGACAGTGCGTGCGGATGAAACATTAATAACAGACCTAACAGAAGATTTTACAAACTTCTCCATACTAAAGGAAGCTATTAGAAAAGTAGTTCGGAGTCAAATGTGACAAGGAAAAAAAGGGTTCCTGTTATTGTAGAACAGCAACCAGATTCAATATCTCACGAGGAAGATAGTCTAATTGAAAGCTATCTTGCACAAAAAGAGTCAGACGATAAAGCCCATTTTGAATATGTCACAAATGGTGGGCTAGTTTGTGGTGATACAAACCATGAACACCTACCAAAAGAAGTTATATTACCAGAACCACGTAAGATTAAATTGAATGAGGTTATGGCACTACCGAAACCCGGTGGAGTTGATGCTGTTCCTGATTCAAATAACCCATTTTATGTGGTAGCAAAGGATGGGCTGTTTCTGCATATCAAGAGTTTGCTTGGTAGGGCGATTATTAAGAGCACAAATTTTCCAGTGCATCTTCCAGAACTGGGGGAGACTGGATGGTTTGAATTCAATGCAACAAAAATCCCTGCCGCACTCTGCTCACAAATTGTAGATTTCTTTAAGACTGTTTTTGAAATGCATAAAACAGAAGCAGAAGTTGTATTGTTGATACATCGTCAAACAAAAGAGTGGGCAGTCATGGTTCCCACGCAACGAGTAAGTTATTCCGCAGTAGATTCTCGTGTCGATCCAACAAGGGTTCCAAAGGATTTTCTTATTGTTGGAACGATGCATTCACATTGTGACTTCGGTGCGTTCCATTCTGGAACAGACACAGATGATGCTGATGATATGAATGGTGTTCATCTTACCATCGGGCATATTACCAGAGAAATGCCAGAAGTTGCTTCGATGGTTTCAATGAATGGTGTTCACTTTACTTTTAAGCCGGAAGAACTTGCAGATTTTTCTGGCTTAAACAGTGTTGCCGCTCCTAAAGAATGGCTTGACTATGTGATTCCTACTGCTAATCTTACCTCAGGCCATAAGCCTTTAGGGTATAACCTGTTTGAAAAATATCCTAAAACGGTTCCAAAGCCTGTTGTACCACCAGTTAAAAAGTGGCTGCCACCTACAAATCCATATCAGTATGGACAGCAAAATTCACAATGGGGCAAGTATCTACTCCCCGAAAATGCTACATCCCCTGACTGGAAAAAGTGGCAGGCTGAGGATGACGATTACTATGACTGGGTAAAAGACACTATTGGTGGTAAGAGCACAGATTACAAAAAGGAAGATGAGTATTACGACTGGCTTGCAACTCACGCTCGGTATGATGATAATGTAGAAACTAAGGATTGGAAAAACTGGAATGTTGGATTAAATAACAATCTTATTGATGCCATCATTGATTCAGGCTGCGTAACAGACGAGGACATGGAGTTTGCAAACGAGAATAGCCAAGATGCGGGCACTTCTCTCCTTTGGAGGAATATGTTCTTGAATAAATTGTCCAGCGTTTCAGTGACACTAAAAGCACTTGGTATTGATGTTTCCTACCAAGTCACAGTCAGGAAGGATTCCAAATGAGTGGCACTAACTTTGCTACGGTTCTCCAAACGCTTCCAACCTACGCATTAACAGACTATGGTAGAGGATTTCTGCCACTAATTCTACGGGGGTATGGGCATGTCCTGTATCTCGCGGGGAGACAAGCTGAATCTCCCACACGAAAACCAACAGATTCTGAAACGCTTGATGAGTTTAATTGCGCAATCGCACATCTTAGTTTGGTAGATGTATCTAACCTATCAACTGCATCTTCGTTGACAATCGAACAGGCTGTTCATTTGTTTGAACGTGCAGCAGATGAATTTTCACAATGGTCAAATGCTGAACGGGAAACTAACTATGTATCGTTAGCAAATGCCCTTATCGGTGTTATGGCCAAGTTAGATAGGGAATTGCTTGGTCTTAATAACAGCGATATTGGGGCTTCTT
>JAYVXX010000151.1:0-11058 GCA_043784805.1 Minisyncoccota bacterium
GTAGGCTACTACAACACACCGTGTGGCGGAGCGGACGGCGTGAGTAGCCAGCAACTAATTACTGACGGCATACTAGAGTTGTGGCAGGAGCAACCGCAGTACTCTGCTCTCATCGTTGAAGGTAGCATAGTAGCTACAGTGTTCACGCGGTGGAATGAGCTGGCCAAAGGTATTGGAGATAACTACTGGTTTCTGTTTCTCGACACGCCAGTGGACATGTGTATTAGTAGAGTGCTGGCCCGCAGAGCAGCTAAGGGTGATACTAGGACGTTTGACCCTGATAAGACACTCAAGCCCAGGGACAATGCTATCCGTAGAGTAGCGGTGAAGCTGAAAGAAGATGGCCGGAACGTGCTGTGGCTTGACCATCGTGACCCGCTTGAGGGACTTGTGAGTGTACTATGAGACCCATCAAGACTATATACACCAACAAGGTACTTGGTGCCCCACCGGGACAAGAAGATGTGGTTAACGCAGCTCCAGTAACTATTATGGAAGATCGTATCATGATGGTGTGGCAACCTACTATGGAGGAACGGCTGAAAATTATGGACGGCGAGAACATAGTTATGTTTGTTATGGGTCATAGTTTTATTCCTACTAGCCTTGAGGTACTACCAATTGAATCTATTAAATGACTTTTTGTGTTTTTCTCGACAATCTATAATCTCACGAGACATAGACCCCATCTATGATGTAATTAAAGCATCACAAGATGAGATGAGACTAACTAAGTCTCAAGGCATAGAGCATTCTATGTTGTTCGTGGCGTCTTGTAACCTAGTAACGGCCCAGAGATTATGGGAAGAAAATGGCTCGTTTAGTATCAAAGATTCTCAACTTAGATATCCTTGCGGTTATCAACGTCGTGGATTAAGAGACTACAGACAAATGAGACTTCACTTTATGTCTGTTGCTAGCTATGTGGAAAAACATGGTGGTTGGTTAGAGTGGATGACTTATGGATGGGGAGACAACCCCATAGAAAACTGGTCCAAAGCTACAGATAGATTCAAGGAAGTTCACCAGAATGGCCGGTGGGCGGCGTATAAGGGTTGTGAGCTTCTTCAGAAGGTAAATTTGCTGCCATTAAGTCCACCTGATATGGGTCACGAGAATAGTTCTGGCCCAAGACGTGGATTGGAAAGATTATTTCCAGAGGCAGAATTTGCATCCATAAGTAGACTCAACGTTATCAGCGAGCAACTATACCAGCAACATAAAGAACAAGTTGGCTGGAATGACATAGCTGAAGCTGAGACTAGCTTGTGCGATTTTAATTCAATGTGTAATGGTGGATACTATATCGGCTATGATATGGATGATATGTTAGAGATATGCAAGGATTCTCCAATCACTATGAGAAGTAGGCTGGCGAGTCTACCGCATAATTATCTGGGAGAAATTGGCGGATGGCATGGAATAGACAAAGCTCGATGTAAGTGGTATAATACTACTGGGAAGGTGGCGATAAGATGAATATCTTGGCTTTGAACGGGTTAACGACATAGGTGAAATGTTTCAACGGGAGATTCTTATGGATGTAAAAAAGCGTGATGGACGTATTGTTGAGTGGGATGCTACTAAGATTGAGCGGGCGGTGCGGGCTGCCGGCCTGCCGGAAGTCGAGGTTGAGACCGTAGTAGATGATGTATGTCAGATTATCAGTAACACTCTAGGTGAAGTATTAGACATCGAACTAATACAGGACACGGTGGAGAACGCTCTCATGACGGGTGGGTACGAGAGTGTAGCACGTAGTTACATACTATATAGGGATTCTCACGCCAAGCTGAGACTCAGGGCGAGTGGTCTGGTGCCTGACAAGGAGTGTCTGGCTAACTACATCCATGAAGCTAAGTATGCTCGATGGGACAGCAAGTTAAGTAGGAGGGAGACATACCTTGAGACGGTGGCACGTGTGGAAGCTATGCACCTGAGAAAGTTCCCAGAGTATGTTAAAGATATCACTAAGGCTTTTGATCTGGTGCGTGCCAAGCGGGTGTTACCTAGCATGCGCAGTATGCAGTTTGGTGGCAAAGCCATAGAAGTAAACAATGCGCGTATCTATAATTGTAGTTACACTCTCGTGGATAGGGTTAGAGTGTTCGGTGATATATTCTGGTTACTACTCTCTGGCTGCGGTGTGGGTGCTAGTGTACAGTTTCACCATGTGGAGAAACTACCGGCGGTGAAGAAGATAAACTTCAAGCATGTAGTACACTGGCAGGTACAAGACTCCATAGAAGGGTGGGCCGACTGCCTCAAGCAACTATATCACTCTTACTTTGTCACTGGAGACTATCTTGAACCAGACTACTCTCAGGTGAGGGATGAAGGTAGATTGCTGAACACCAGCGGTGGTAAGGCACCCGGACATATACCCCTGAGAAATATGGTCGAGACTCTGAGAAGTTTGCTGAATAAAGCAGCAGGCCGACAGCTACGCCCCATTGAAGTGGGTGACATGATCTGCTTTATTGCCATTGCTGTACTCAGTGGCGGCATCCGGAGAAGTAGCTTGATTCTTATTTTCTCACCAGAAGATGGTGAGATGACTTATGCCAAGAGTAGCAGCAATTTCCAGTACAACGGCCTGAACTTCCAACGTGAGATGTCTAATAACTCTGCCGCTATTAGTAGGGCTGGAGGGTATCCGGCGTTCAAGAGACTGTTCATGACGGCTGTGTCTAACTACGGTGATCCTGGATTCTTCTTCACAGATAACCCCAATCACGGCACAAATCCGTGTGGTGAGATTGGGCTTGACCCGGTTAGTAAGAATGGTGAGACCGGCTTTGCCTTCTGTAATCTATGTGAGATCAATGGTGCTCTGTGTGAGACTGAGGAGCAGTTCTTTGAGGCAGTTCAAGCAGCGACTCTCATCGGCACGCTACAAGCTACCTATACTAGGTTTGATTATCTTGGCCCTGTTTCTGAGTCTATCTGCCGCGATGAAGCTCTGCTTGGCGTCGGGATTACTGGCATTATGGACTCGCCAAAGATATGTCTGAACCCAGAGACACAGATTACTGGTGCTTCACTGGCAGTGAGTGTTAACAGACTATGGGCTAGAAGATTAGGCATCAAGAGGGCTGCTAGGATCACCACAGTCAAGCCTAGTGGTACAGCAAGTCTTGAGCTGGGTTGTATTGGTAGTGGCATCCACCCGCACCACGCCAAGCGATACTTCCGGAGAGTCACCGCCAACCCTAATGAGACTGTGGCGCAATACTTTAAGAGTGTCAACCCACATATGGTGGAGACTAAGCCCAACGGTGACTGGTGTATTACATTCCCGGTGCAAGCTCCTGATGGAGCTATCACTGTGAAAGACCTGAGTGCCAGCAAGTTTTTAGACTCTGTGTTTAGCACCTACGACAACTGGATTGTGCCCGGCACGGTGGACCTGGACACAGGGTTAACCCACAACGTGAGCTGCACGGTTGTAGTAGGTGAAGAGGACGGCTGGGAAAATGTGTGCAAGATAGTCTATGAGAACAGAGCTAGGGTCAACGCCATGAGCTTTCTGGAGCGTATGGGAGACAAGATGTCTCCGTGGATGCCCAGAGAAGAAGTCACGACGGAGCTTGATGAGGAGAAGTGGCGGGTGCTCATAGAGAACTACAAGCCAGTGGACTGGACTAAGATGGTGGAAATGGCTGATGGTACGGAACACGTCATGGAGCCAGCATGCGCCGGAGGAAGTTGTGAGGTGCGGTGATGTGGATAGAAGAATATATGGAGATTATGAAGTGTGAACCCTTTGAGTTTACAGATGGTAAGTACACCGTGAGATATATGCGACATGGAAGTAAATGTAGACTATTTCTGGGTTGTATGTTGATGTCTAACGCAAGTGAGACTGGCAAATTAGCTGGAATGAGGATACTCAAAATGAACCTACGTTACTTTGTTAAACCAAGGGTGGTTTGGTCTTGGAGGAAGTTAAAATGGGCAGTAGAAGTTCCGGGCAAAGCTACGTTATATTTTAGGAAGCGTAGGGAGGCAGCTAGGACAATCGCAGAGCTGCGATAGGCGATTAAATGGAGGAAATTATGGATTTTTCTAAATATGGCAGCGGATTGCTGACTATCGCGGAAGCACGGAAACTACTAAGGGTTGAAGGTGTACTCACGACCGACGTGCTGAGAGCAGCATTCCGGAAGCAGCTGATGATACTACACAATGAGGGCTGTCTTGGTGTGGACGCCAATGAGGTCCAGCAATCTATGGTGAAGACTATCATAGACGCTAAGAACACTCTGAAGAGTACGTTGGGCAGCAAGAGTAATACTGGCCAATGGACAGGACTATTTATGGCTAAACAACCTGAATCTAAGTTTGTCAATGAGCTCAAGTCAGCGGTGGAGTCTATGGGTGGATTGTACTTTAAGGTGCACGGCCACGTCATGCAGGCAAGTGGTTGGCCGGACATACAAGTATACCACCCTAAGTGGACTGGACACTTGGAAGCTAAGGTAGACAGTGAGAAGTACAGCACACTACAACTCAAACGGATGTTTGACTTGAGGAGATTAGGCACTGCTGCTTTCGGTATCCGGAAGCTACCGAGTGGGTGGGTGCATATCGAGACTGACTATGTTCCACTAGTCAAGGTAGACTGGAACAAAATACCTGCTCAGGGTAATTCGCGTGGACTGGCGTTACTGGAGGCTTGCCAGCAAGCTACAGCACTATCCACGAAATAGTTACAGTGTTAGTCTCTAAATAATAGGTTTTTTGAGTATTTACACAGGTTTACGTGGGTCGACCCCCCAAAAACGCCTAAATTATCCAGCAAATCACTCTAGTTAGTAATTAGTAGTTTTATTTTACACAGGGTTTAATGTGATATTGTGACGAAAAAAAGTTGCCCACAGCCTAGATATCATCAAGTTAGGAAAAAGTTATGCCTATGTTAGTGATTAGTAACCATGTTTTTATCCATAAATAATGGAGTGTGCTTGAGAATCATGTATGTAAATCGTGGGAATGAGCAACGGAGCACAGCAAACTATGGAGGCGGTGAAAAATCTCCAGATGAGAAATTAACTGGTGGTATATGGGCTAACCTTACGTGGAACCGTTTTTTGAAAATGCTATGATCATAAATATAGTCAACTAAACAACTTAGCTCAAAAAAAGTGATAATTAGTGGTCTAGGCATATAGAGAGAATAATTTAGAGAGATAGCTTTTATTTTACAAAATACGCCGGTGAAGTTAGGGTTATAAGTAGGAGTAATGAATATGAATTTTAGCACAGACAGAGATACATTAGACGCTGTTGAGAAGGCCAACGCAACTCTGCTGAAGGCCATCGAGTCCAAGTGTTCTTGGGAGATTCCTGAGGATGTTGCTGCTTACAAGCGGGATGGTAGGATCAAACAGCGTGCAGAGTTGCTGGATAAGCTTGTACCCAACAGGATATGTCCAACGTGTCGTAAAATGAAGATCAACCCAAGACAATGGGTTCTTTGTACTCTCGTTGCTGTATGTCGGTCGTGTTACCATTCTATGGGAGGGGAGATGTTGGAAGTAGACTTCAGCCTTGCTGTTATGGAGCGTGAGGTTAGATACAAGATTGAATGCTATGAGATTAGTAGGATCAGACAGTTGGTTGGACTAAGTAAGAACAAACTAGGTAAGCAGATGGGTTGGAGTGGAGGATATCAGAGCCAGTTGGAGAAGAAAACGATTGTATGGTGGAGGGCAAGCGATGTGAAAACTTTTCTGCGAATAATACGCGAAAATGGTGGTAATCCTTGTGAAAAAACAAAAATTTTGGAAATGGGTTGAGGTGTAGTATAAGTAGGAAATGGAATCGGTTCACGCTGAAATGGAGTTTGTTCCAGAATACTTGGTACAAAAGCCCAATGAGTCTCCGGACGAAAAGATAGATAGGATTAGAACTAATCTGCGGCGTGTACAGATCATCAAGGCCAACGCTGAGCGTATGAAGGTCAACATAGAGTTGACCAAGATGGGGCCAGACATCAAGAAGTATGAACACAGGAAGGGGTTGAGCCACCCCTTCCTGAACAAAGTAATTAAGCTCAAAGCTGCGTTGTACGCTGCTGTATCTGAAGGCGATATCATCGACATCGCTCACGCGTTGGTTAGACGGGCTAAGGGTGGAGACATCAACGCTGCTAAAGAAGTTTTACAGCGACTTCTTGGCGCACCGGTGGACTATGAGCTTCAAGAGAAGTATGAACGGCTGGAGGAACTCGCCACTGAGTTACAGCAAAGAATGGACTCAAAGAATGAGGTTGCTGAGGTTGTTGCTAGTTAGCTTGCTGATACCATGCGTCATGTGGGTTGGTGTTCTCTGGATACTTGCAAAGGTAAAATATTTTCACCACCAAACTAATTCTCGCTGAAGCCACAGAGAACATAGACAACGGTAGATGGATCACTGAGACTACACTAATCTATGTATCAGAAGTAGCTAAGCTATTCTTTTACATAGAACCAGGCTTTCAGACAGACCTTGCTACAGTGCCTAGGTGGACAGGAATGTATGACGAGTTTGGTGGTGAAGCTAATAAAGCTTCTGTGCTCCACGACTATCTGTACACTACCAAGATAATCTCCCGCAGACTTGCTGACGCGGTGTTCTATGAAGCTATGCTATCCACTAAGGTAGCCAAATGGCGAGCATTAAGTATGTGGCTGGCTGTCCGGCTGTTCGGTACTATTTATTGGAACCAACCATGAACCTCAAGATCATCCAAGACAACTTTAATAACTACTTGAAGACCAAAGCTGCGGCAGACTTAGCCAACGCTGAAGCTATCAAGGCTGCGCATGTGCTTAACCTAGCACAACTCAGTGTGCAGCAAGCTATTTCTGACGCTGCACGAGTGTCACCTTTACCTGGTCCACCTCAGTAATTCACATTCGTGAGTTACCGACACGCTTACACCCGGACGATGGTTTATGTGGTTGTGGGCCGGGTGTAAATGCTTTGACAGGATAGCTTGGCTGTAGTAATGCAGCCAAGCTATGGTCGTTTTAATTTGGAGATACTATCATGGATGCATCACTCCCTCCCTACTCTTCAGTCCAAGCTACTAATGGTGTCCAGTCATCTTCTCCGGTACGCCCCAACGTTCCGGCCATCACTCAGGGTCACCCGTTAGACTCTCAACCAGCGTCACAGTCGCCAGCTACTATGGCTAGTAGCGGCACAGCACACGGCCATAGTGGCGGTACTTCTACACCGAGCCAAGCGCACGGTGAGAACATGGCTGCCAAACTCAGAAAGTAGGTTCACACGTGGACTTTATCAAGGACCCAAACAACGTAGCTAGCAAGGGCAAGACCGCAGACAGCCGTGGATCGGTTCACCCGTTGGATCAAGCTCCAACGAGTATGCCACCCATTACTCAGTCTAGCTCAGGCACCTCACATGGTAGGTCTGGTGGCACATCGACACCTAGTCAGGCCCACGGCGAGAACATGGCTGCTGGGATGCCTCATAAAAACTAAGTGCTAACCCACGCATACATAGACTCTCTATACAAGAAGCTAGTAAGGTTCTCACAGGCTCCAACTGAGAACCTTACTAGCTACATGGTAGAGCAGTTAGTATGTATGGAGATATCCAACGGGCTGTTAATCACTCCCGATGAGATATGCACTCGATGGATAGCTCTGTCTGTGCTTCATAGGGTGGAACCAATAGTTGAATACATCGCGGACAAGTGTGAATTACTTGCTGGACCTACTAAGCGTTGGAACAAGTTACGCTCACACCCGATACAGCGAGAACTACTCACCTGTGAGTCTAGGTTCGTCACTGTTCCGGCTGGTAGACGTAGCGGCAAGACAGAAGCTGCTAAACGCAAGGTAGTACAGAGTGCCGTAGATGCCTGTCTTAATCCTCAATGGGATGACGCTAGGTTCATCTGCGCAGCTCCTACGCAGCTACAAGCCAAGAGAATATACTGGGCTGACCTCAAGCGTATGGTGCCTGCGAAGCTACTAGATGGTAAACCATCAGAGTCTGAGCTAACTATTAAACTCAAGGGTGACGTAGAGATACTTGTAATGGGTATGGACGTGCCGGAGCGTGCTGAAGGTAGTCCACTCAATGGGTTAGTGCTAGATGAATACGGCAACATGCTGCCACATGTCTGGACAGAGCATCTTAGACCAATGGTGGCAGATCGTAAGGGTTGGGTATGGTTCATCGGCGTGCCGGAAGGTAGGAACCATTACTATGAGCTGGACAGAGACGCCAAGGCTAACACATCGGGTATGTGGAAAAGCTACCACTGGAAGTCCAGTGAGATAGTTGACCCTGAGGAGCTTGAAGCTGCCAAGAAGGACATGGACCCGCTGACGTATCAGCAAGAGTTTGACGCCGACTTTGTGACGTTCTCTGGACGTGCCTACTACGGGTTTGACGCTGGAATTCATGCGGTTAAATCACTCAAGTATGATGAGTACAGAGACTTGATCTTGTGCTTTGACTTTAACGTTGAGCCAGGTGTCTGTGTGATCTGTCAAGAGCACGACGAAACATGGATCATAGATGAAGTATATATCCCACAAAACTCCACTACTCCTGCTGTCTGTAGAAAGATTGCTGCTACCTATGGCAAGCACCCTAGGGGTGTTTACTGTTACGGTGACGCTACTGGCGGCTCACGCGGCTCAGCCAAAGTAGCTGGCTCTGACTGGGACTTAATCAAGAAGGAACTACAACCAGTCTTTGGTGACAACATTAGGTTCAGGGTTAAGTCACATAACCCTGCTGAACGGGCACGAGTCAACGCGGTGAATAGTAGACTCATGACGGCTGACAAGAGAGTTCACATGTTGGTGGACCCGGTCAAAGCCAAGCACGTAGTGGAAGACTTAGACGGGGTGAGACTACTTGAAGGTGGCTCTGGAGAGTTAGACAAGAAGCACGATGAGAAACTCACTCACTTGTCGGACGCACTAGGCTACTACATAGAGTACAAATTCCCAGTAAATGGTGGCACAAGAGTGGTTAGTCAGGAGATATAGGTGCCCAGCAGGAAAGACAAAGTACACGGCAAATTTGTAAAGGGTGGAACACCATCCACTAAGATGAAGCAACACATAGCTGCGATGAAACCCAATTATAAACTGGCGACGACAAGTTTACCTAGGGTGGAAAAGCGACAGTGAATATTGGCTGCGCTGGACGACAATCTCAGGGCTATACTATTGGCTATCGCCAGACATCAACATTTGGGTTGGCGAACCATATCAGATAGAAATGGCCACATTCCCATGCCGATCATCGGCTATGAGAGCACCGGAGCCACCAGAATGGAAGCCACCAGCATAGTAGGTCAAGACCCAGAACCACAGCAATATGAGCCTGAAGTTCCTATGCTTGAGGACTGGTGCAAGCTTACTATCTTCTTAGTAGGTGGCACTCAGACTACTATCTGGGGCACGAGAGATAGTCTGGCCAAGCAGCTTATTGTGGGTGCTGATGGTAACATTACCATTGAAGGTAAGGTAGCCACACCGATGATAGTGTGGTCCAAGATAGTAGTGAGACCATACAATGTCATAGCTTATCATTTTCAGCATGACCCTAAAATTAGCTATGTCATCAAGCCTGAAAGATTGGAAGACCTTCTATGAACGACTTGACTTCTATTGCTGGCATTATCATTCTCACTACTACCATCGTGCAAGGTCTCAAGACGTGGTGTTCATCGACACCCGTGCTTAATCGCCTGCCGATGATCTTCATCGCTGTTCTAGTGGCCTGCGGGGTGGCCTATTTGTCGTTTCTAGCTGGCTTTCAATCCGGTTCCGTTTCCGCGTTGATAGCTAAGGCTGCGCTGGCAGCGTTTGGTTCTAATGGGCTTTACTCGATGATGTCCGGAAGTAGTCTCCAGCCCTTATCCAAGGTGGGTGATAACCCAGAAAAGTCCAACCGTATATCCAACGACAATTACTGTGGGATTATTATTGCATTGCTGCTAACCACTACAGCTATGGGAAGTGGGTGTGGACATGACCCTATGTTAAAATACTACAAAGCCAAGTCTGTCTATGTAGACTTGATCGAACCGATGGGACGTGAGCCACTACGCTCCAAGATCACCGACAAGCAGCGAGATACTATTCTCAAACCAGCTTTTACTACGGCTGATCAAGCTTTCGTCACATGGAAAGCAGCGGTGAACATGAAACTAGATACCCTTCCTTCAGAGCAGAAAGTTGCTGCTATCATCGGTCTGCTACAGCAATTCTTGGAGCTAATTAAATGAACCCACTGATCATCATGTTATTAGAAGTAGGTGCGCAAGTAGCTACAGACTTAATGAAGACTACTACACCAACTCAAGTAGAGTTAGACACACTCGATGCACGGCAAGCTGCTGCTGAGAAAGCTGCACTGGAACATGTCAAAGCGTAATATATACCCTATCTTCATCCCACAGGGTGCTACGTTCCAGCAATCCATAGCTTGGAAGGCACCGGACGGAGTGACGGCCATAGACTTGACCGGCTACACAGCTACTATGATGGTTAGGTCTGACTACATTACTCCAGACCCACCATTAGTGTCTATCTCTACGGCTGGTGGTGGCATCGTGCTAGGTGGTGTCCTAGGTACTATCTTGCTGACTATCTCCGCCACTTTGACGGGTGCTCTCACAGCTCCGCAAGATTGTGTGTATGATGTTAAGTTAGTAGCTCCTGATGGTACTATCACCCGTATCTTAGAGGGTGTAGCTACTATAACGCCCAAGGTAACTACCTAATGGCAGACACCATAGTCCTTGTACAATCTCCGATTCAGCAGCTGGTGATCACTTCACCAGGCCCACAAGGTCCATCAGGTGGCGGTGGAGGCTCCGACCCTACTAAGCTGGCCATACTTAGTAACCTATCAGACCTTAATTCAGCCAGTATTGCACGTACAAACTTAGGTCTAGGCACTGCCGCCACACAGAATACTGGAGCTTTTGACACGGCAGGTCTTGCTGTGGCTGTGCAGACTAATCTTAATACTCACACCGGGAATGTATCCAATCCGCACTCCACTACTGCC
>JAYVXX010000152.1:0-3394 GCA_043784805.1 Minisyncoccota bacterium
AATGATCTTAACCTGTCTTCAAGATACCTTATAAATTGTATCTCAAATACCAGAGGACGCTCTCAAACAGAGACGTCTACAAGCAGTATATTGGTTCCCTATATAAATGCAATTGTTAGATTGCAAAAATATGTGGATAATACAGCTTGAAGTACATTACTGTACTGTGGGGCAAGTATCTCATTTTTGACAACAAAAGTCAAAACAAGAGGTATGCTCTACGGGGCTATCTCTATCTGAAAAACGAACATAACGAGGGACAAATATACGAGGCGACAGGTCTTCTCTTCAGCTACACTAAGGTAGCATCCTAAGCACCTGTTCTTATTCCTCATATATATTAACCAGTCAGGGTACGGTTTTGTGACACTCTGCTCAAAACCTTAAATCAGTGCCCTCGCATACAATCTAAAAGATCTAACACAAAACGTATCTACTCCAACGTTTCTCTCCGATTCGCTCTATGATGTTGTCATAGAGAAGTGCATTTAGCTCACGCTGTATGGTCTTTTCACTACATCCTTTGATTCTCGCGGCAATATCCTTGATACTGACATCCACTCCACGGACAAATAAAGCCAGAATCTGTTCACGTCTTGAGAGCTTCTTCATCTGGAATGAAGAAGCAAGGCCGTTAAGCGGACGAGAGGCGTGTTCCAAAAGAAGCGAATGAGTCGAGGGTGCCCTCTCGCCGAGGAAGGAAGGTGTGCTGTCTTTCATATTGTCTTGTTTGTCTTTTATGCTGTCTTTTATGGTGGTCTCTTTATTTTGTCCTTTATATCTATATTCTTCCTTGTCTCCCCTCCCCCTCTCCGCCCGTGCAAGAAGCTGAGCTTGGCGTAGTGACTCGCCTGTCCTTCTTGCCTCTTCTTTTGTTTCATGAAGCCGTGCAAGGGAAAGTGGGGTAAGTACGTCGTAAGAACTTGTCATCACTGCAGAAGAAAATGTGGCGTCACTGTTTAAGTCTTCTTCATTGTCCACATGTAGCATCTCTTTGGTAAATATTGGCTGCTTCTTTTCAAGGACAAGTTGTAGGGATCTGAATCCTTCCATAAGGAGGTCCCCATTCATCTGAGAGACAATTCCAGTTGTGACCGCCACATGAAGAAGTGATATAATCTCGGTGACAGCTTTAAGCGAAATCTTGAGCTCAAGAACTCTGTCCTTTACATCAAGCTGAGAAAGTGAGTTCATTGAGGACAAAAGAGCTACCGAGTTCCTGCGTAGACCATGCTTGATTGGCTCTCCATCATTCATCAAATCAGTCACCAAATAGAGGGCAGTGACTAGCCGCTCTGACTTCTTAGCTATGAGAACTCCATAATCTTTTTTTGTCTCTTCGTTCATAGTGTCTTTTGTTTGTCTTTTATATAATGTCCCTAATCTTAGTTGTTGTAGATTACTAGGGTGACTGTCTTTTTGTATTATGATGCTGTTGTCTTTTACTTTGTCCTTGTGAGATGTCTTACCTTGTACGATGTCTATTCTATGCCTTTTATAATTCCTGTAAAGACTTGTCTAATAGGGAATATATGTCCCTGTTGAAAAGGTGGTCCGACACCAGACTGTCAGACAATCAGACGGATACAATCCTAAAGAATTCTTCTAGTCCTTGCCTTTCGTCTGATTGTCTGACAGTCTGGTGTCCGTTGTCTCCCTCTACTTATCCCTTATTTCTCCATACTATCTTTGATATACTTTGACTATATAATCCCCTTATTTTCTATGGCAAAAGACGAAATACAAGAAACATCTCCCCGCGCCGTGACTCACTCACGAAAAAAGCGAGTGAGGGAACCGATGATGACAGAGACCATACTGGGTGTGCTCGCTGTAGTCTGTGTCATGGTTGGCGTACTCTTACTCTTCTCAGTAGTACACGCTGGTGGTACGGGGGGTGAGGTTCTTTTCAATGGGATATCCTCTCTTATTGGTGTCTACTCCTACTTAACTCCACTCGTATGTCTCTACATAGCCTACTACCTGTGGAAAGAGTCCGTACCAGAGATACGGACGCTAACTGTCTTAGGAGGCTTTTTCCTCATTCTCGGTGTCTCTGGCTTAGGCACCATACTCTTTGGTGGTGGTTTTGGGGGGCTACTCGGGGCCTCTATCTCAACTCCACTTGTGACGTACTTTGCTACGCTTCCAAGTGTCTTCTTGCTCTCAGGCGTCTCTCTTATCGGGGCAATCATCTTCCTAGAACGGAAACCGTCCCTCGCTCCCATCAAGCTCATCATGTCTTACCCGATTGAACAGATACTCCTCTTTCTACGAAGCAGAAAAGCTCGATCATTTGATGATGAGGAAATCATCAACCAATTAGAAAAACCTCTTCTTATGCCAGAGGAGGAAAAAGGAGGCCTGCTTCCAATACTTACAGAAGAGAGTCTTGAGGACATGGAAGATGACGATCTCAGAAAGGAACTTTTTGGCGAACTATCTCTGGAAGAGAAAAACTCCACCTTAAAGATTAGGAAGGAGTTCAAAGCCAAACCAGTCATCCTCACACCTGAATTCATACCACCACCCCTTGATCTTCTTAACTTTGATACGGGCAAATCAGGTGCTGGGGACAGCAAGGCAAAGATGACGACTATTCAACGCACCCTTGAGCACTTCCGCATTCATGTGGAGATGGGAGAAGTAACCGTGGGACCGACCGTGACTCAGTTCACTTTGAAACCTGCTCAAGGAGTCAATCTCTCCAAGGTCGTAGCGCTTCATGATAACCTCGCGATGGAACTCGGCTCTGAATTCCTTCGTATCGAAGCACCAATCCCAGGAAAGACACTTGTGGGTATCGAGATACCAAATGAAAGGAAAGCCACCTTAGGACTGCGCTCGATGCTTGAGCTCTCCGAGTTCAGAGAAGCTGGACCACTCACTATGGCAATTGGTAAGAGTATCGTTGGGAAACCACTCTTCGGAGACCTAGAGAAGATGCCACACCTCCTCGTCGCTGGAGCTACTCGAACAGGAAAGTCCGTCACTCTTCAGAATCTTCTCATCTCGCTTCTCTACAAGAACTCACCATATGACTTGAAGCTCATTATCTTGGACCCAAAGCGTGTAGAATTCACCGCATACCACAACCTTCCACATCTCTACACCCCGGTCATCAAAGAACCAAAGGGAGCAATCAAGGCGCTCAACTGGGCGATACAAGAAATGGAGCGCCGGTATGAAATCCTTGCTGAAAATGGCCAGGTTAACGTACACGATTACAACAAGAAAATCCTTTCCCCTGCCCTCGAAAAAGCAAGACGTAAAAGTGCAGTCGGAGACACTGTCACCGGTCTTCCTCCAAAAATGCCTTATATTGTAATCATTTTTGACGAATATAACGACTTCATGCTCTCCTATCCGAAGGAAATCAGTCCGCTTATCACAT
>JAYVXX010000153.1:0-3358 GCA_043784805.1 Minisyncoccota bacterium
ATACAGTTATTACCAGTGAATATTCTTGGTGGTAATAACCCCATGTATATGTGCCACTGTCAGTGGATAGTAGACAATGTATAATTACCAGAGAAGTGGTAGAAACGCAGTCATAAATAAATGCATCAAAAATAGAGATGCCCTATAATAGAGTGTTATTTTAGACGTTATATTTACCAGTGAGGGTTTCAAGTGGTATAATTTCTGTTGTTACCACTGTCTTATAGATACTAAACCGTGCGAAGTGGTAACTACCCTATGTATAATTACCAGTGAACATCGCCCACTAGCTAATGTATAATTACCACTGAAAGGTATATACTCCAATGTCGCTATATCCTAGACGCCAGTATCTACGATTACCACTGATACGCTGGATATTTAAGTTACTGGGATACACTATCTATTGTAACCAGTACACACATACTTATGTTGCCACTAAGGACTCACAGTGGCAACGATCACGCGTGGACATTATACTTCAAGAGTGCAAAGGACTGAGTGATGATGAACTGGACAATCTCATTGAACACATCCACTTATTGTACCATATGAAAGGACCACTATGACACAACGAGAAGAACTACTACTCTGGGCGAAGCACTTCAATGAAGACCAGATGGAACTCCTGCTGGAGTATGTGCAGGAAATGTACCACCGAATCGAGGACGCTTATGACAACGAGTAAACCACCCACTATTCCTAAGATCAAAAAGTGGCTTAAAGCAAACCACCACTGTCACAACCAGACAGATGCACAAGTAGATGCTATGAACGGCAGTGAAGTGTATACTCTACAATCGATGGTGTTCAGTGCAGAAGGGATGGACTATCCTCATGGCAGACCACAGACACACTGGAAACTACTGACCAGAAACATATAATATTGAGATCCCACCTAACCAGTGAGGATCTCTTTTTGTTGCCACTAATACTGGACTCGAAGAAATAGAGCGTGAGTGGGTTCGTACGTGAGTGTCCAGAACCTCCTGCGTCGGGGCGATGCCACTAGAAGTGGGTATAGTCTATTCGTGATTCGAGAATATATAATGAGCGATCAATTCAACCACTCTCGTTTTCTTTTTTATTTGAAATTGTAAAAATCTCAAGCGAACTTTTCTTTTTTGAAAAATCTCAAGCATGGCTAGGCATAGCCCTTACTCCCTGCGTCAATTAATATCAGCAACTATCATTAACTATCAAAACGTTGTAAGGAGCGCTAATGAGCAGCAATAGCTAACAGTGAGTGCAAGGTTATCAACTGACTTGAGTGTACCACCATAAGGTCAATTGAGTGCCTGGGGAATAGTAGACATTGGTCATAAGATAGACTGAATCAATCTATTAAACCGCGTGCATAACTAGTAGACAGAAATGTACCCTAGTGCTCCACATGCTATTCACTAGGGTACATTTCTGGTGACTAGGGTTTTCCCTAATTGTTTACGCTGCATGAAAAATAGTTGTAATCACTCTTGACAGTAGTAGAGTGTTAAGGTATCATACTCAAACGCATTGAAGAACAGACTAAACGGAGGGAACGAAAATGAGAACACTCGACACGGCAGTTTACATCATTATTAAAATGGTTACGGGGCCTGACATTGAAGGGTGGCTCTGCTGTGAAAGTGATACTTCCTATGGATTGAAGGGAATTACCGTATTAAAATCTGATACGGTCTGTATCCGCTCTTGACAAACAGAGAATACTAGAGTATATTACTCTAACAACCATGTAAGGTATTTAACGGAACTGTCGAATGTTCCGCATGGTATTACCGATACGAACTGCATTTTTCGGACTTCTCCGAACAGTTCGGCACTTTTACAATCCGATATTGGCATACACTCTCAGTACGTTGCTGAACGTTATTGACAACAAGGTAAAACCTACGAAAGTAGTGGGGAGATTCCTTGCTCTATCTAAGACGATTTCCTCAGTAAGACGTTTTTTCAACCGTTGCGGCATCATACTCCTTTGGACTGGTGCAAACGGTTGACTGTAAGAACGGAATAGCGTAACAGAACGGGGTGGCTTAGATTCGGTTGAAATGATTGATAGCGGAGGTATTCGGAAAGTCAAGAAGTCAAAAGATTGCTCTGACTGGTACGCCGTGACGGTGCGATAACACTCTATAGAACAGACGGGATTAAGCCGCGCTATAGAATTAGCATCTGAGCGAACAGACGAAACAGTAGTACTGTAACTCTAATCTGTTTAATGGGGCTGAGCAAAAGGGACGATTGATACTACCGGGTGCAGTGGGAGGGATACCCACAAACTCGATTTTGAACGGTGAACCCGTCGTTTCGAGTATAAAGACAATCAGATGCATACTCTGCCGACATAGTACAATGAAGTCATTGGAAGGAAAACGTTCTCCCACGGGAAACGCCCACGCCGTCAATCAAAGCAGAGGAACGTATCAAAAGAAACCTGTGAACGCACAGGAGAGGAACTGGCGACGGTTCTTGTCTTGTGCGAAAACAGAAACGGAGGAATTGGGAATGTATACTTTAACGGTTGACTGGAAAGAAAAGAGCCAACGGGAAACGGAAACGGTATACTGCAACGACGCGGAACAGATGCTTATGAGAATTACTTCCTACGTTATGTTGACGTACAAAAAGGGTTCCGCGTATTACGGTTTTACAGTCAAGGTTCACAAGGGAACGGAACTAATCATAACTACAGGAAAAGGGGCTGAATAATGGCACACGGAAAGATAACAATGGCGAAACAGGCGAACGTTTGGGCAGGATGGACACGGCAGTACGGAATAGGCCATACATTCTGCAATCACGAAGAATCAGATTTAGACTGGTTTGCAGAATACCTGCGGAACAATCCAACGTGCTTTAAGTTTTAGTTCCGCAGGATACGGAACTCCTGTCTAATCCGACAGGAAAGAGAATGATAAAACGTTCCTTTTCCTGTCGGATTATCCGGCAACCGTCTGAACTCGAAAGAGCAGACATACAAGGAGAATTGCTACAATGAATACCACTAACAGTTCCGTTTTCGTCGTTGACGTCAAGGAAGTACTTTCCGTTCTGACGGTTCGCGCAAACGATTTCCGGGAAGGCTGCCACCTGGTGGCGAATGTCGAAACCGGCGCGCGAACGGTCAAGATGCCCAAAGGTGCGAAGCTTTCCCTTCTGGGTGAAACGCGCAACAGCCTTCCGGTTACGCCGGAATCGCTGATTCTCGCCATCGGGGCGGTTCAGCTGCACATTCTGAACAATCCTGATTCGGTCCAATCGCCCACCCACGCAAAGGAATTCGCTGAGTGTCTGATTGCTGTTACCGGCGCCTCTGCCCACGTTATGTCGCTCAAATTCGGCGTTAAGGCTGAAG
>JAYVXX010000154.1:0-10756 GCA_043784805.1 Minisyncoccota bacterium
GCCACCCAAATAATAGCAGCGCACAGAAGTGTCACAAGATACCCGAGTACACTTGCTAAAAGAGTACTGAGTGACGATAACAAGATGGTGACGAATGTCATGAGCATGATGATAGGCACAAGAGGGAGCACGAGGAAGTTGGCGATGAGACCATAGACAGATACAGTGCCGAACGTGTACATCACATACGGAAGGGTCGCAAAGTATGCCGCGAGAGTCGTGGCGATTATCTCTTGATACCCATAAGTGCTTAAAGAGGAAAGAAGAGAAAATCTTTCAATCACTTTTTCAACTAAACTTTTTATTCCTTCACTCATATACACAATGCCAGCAGTCGCGAGAAATGAAAGGTGAAGTGACACGTCCGAGAGGAGTGCCTCTGGCGTGTAGAGTATGATAGCGAGGAATGAGAGGAGAAGTGCCTGAGGTGCTACATAGCCACGACCAACAAGAAGGGCGAGTAGTGCAATGAATGCCATGAGTGTCGCTCTCACCACACTTGCCTCCGCTCCAACCATAATCACAAATACGATGACGACAGCTGAGGCAATAAAGACTCGAAGAACAAGCGGAAGAAACTTTAAGAGAAGAAGAAGTGCGGTGATGAGTATGGCGATATTGAATCCCGAGAGTACGATGATATGAGAAAGCCCTGCCACGCGAAATGTCTGGAGCAGCTCCTTCCCCATCTGTGTGTCACCCAAGAGCATGCCCGCGGCAAGGGAAGCTGAAGGCTGACTGACATAGGTATCGACGATAGCGACGAGCGATGACTTAAATGTCATGAGACGTTCACTGAAGGATAGTTCAGTTTCTGTCACTCCAATCACAGATGGGAAGAACATCTCACTTCCAACTCCCTTGAGTAAGAGATATCTTTCATAGTCAAATGGCTTCTTCCCATCATGCGGTGGAATTGCTTTCGGAATGGTGACTCTCCCTTTAAGTGTGAGTGTCTCCCCTACTTTGTATGATGGGTAGAGAGGTACTCGTATGCGCACATTTTCTGTCTCACCTACATCATCAACACGTGGCTTCACATCAATGACCTGATACGCATCTTGTATCTCAGGCGCTGATACAACACGAGCATCAAATGTACACGATGACTCGCAGACGAATCTTTTTGCTTCAGTGACGAACTGCATGCGCACGATACCAACCGATATCGAAATAAAAAGTAGCAAGCTGACGAGCACTATCACCGAACCCTCACCTCCCACGTCACCACGATCACCAACTTTTTTCTTACTCCACATATACACACCCAACTGAAATATAAAAAGCAAAAGTGAGGCCACTGCGACCTCACTTCCATAGACCGACTTCTCCCCTATCACAATCCCCATACCTACCCCTACAACTACCAGAATTGTTTTTGTATGTGTATTCATATCTGAATTTTAAGCTACAGTCTACAGTCTAAGGTCTATACAGAGTATTCACTCTTCGGCCCCCTATAGAGTCGCAACTCTTTCGCATCATCCGCGCACATGGTAGCTATCGTATCGGCTCGTTCATTCATCACTACTCCCACATGTGCTGGGACATATTTCCAACTCACTTTCACACCACTTGCTTTCAATCGATCTTCTTCTTTCTTCAACATCTCCCACAAATCTTGATTGAGTACTGGCTTCTTTGTTGACCCCTTCCATCCTCGCTTGATCCATCCATCTATCCACTCAGTCATCCCCTTCTTCACATACTGACTGTCGGTACAGACTTCAATAGACATCAGACGATCGGACGATGCGACACCAGACTGTTCTTCTTTAGTGTTATCTGTTGTCTGACTGTCTGACTGTCTGTTGTCTGGTATTTCCTTCAGTCCCATAATTGCTCCCATCAACTCCATCCGATTGTTCGTCGTCATGTCTTCTCTCCCACCAAGCTCAATCACCTCATCTGCGTCGTGAATTTGTCTGTTGTCTCTTGTCTCTATACTGTTGTCTGTCATAATGACCGCTGCCCACCCACCTCTACCAGGATTCCCCCTACTTGATCCATCGGTATATATCGTGATTTTCATTCTTTAAAGTATAGCAGATAGGAAGACATCGATAACAAAGGATCCTTGCAGCTGACTTAGCAAAGTCACATCTTGGACGCTGCTGTCGAGGTAGTGCATACAAAGAATTCGCTACGCTCATACGTAACAGAGCAAGATCCGAGGTATGTAATCCTTTTTAAGCTTACAGGAAGTGAACTTGCTAATTCGGTCCAAGACACTCATTTGCTAATTCGGTCCAAGACACTCATTTGCTAATTCGTCTACGTCGTCAATAAAGTGTACGTGTTCTCTACCTCAGCGGCCCAGATTTCAGTTGTACTTCAATTGCAGTGATGAGGGAAGAGTTTCGCAATTTTGCTCTTACTTCTTCTTTGAAATTCTTGTCTTTCACATCGACATCTGGCGTCACACCACGCCCTTCTATCGGACTGTTATCATCACGAAGAGTTAAGCTGTGGACTAGATATAGCGAGTACTTTTCATTCTCGTCAATCACGGTTGTGAGTGGAAAGGTATTCTCAACCGTACCCCAGCCGCGGGTAGTCGAGCCAATAATCGTTGCAAGCTTCAATCGCTTAAAAACGGCTGCAGTCAGTTCCGCAGTTGACTGGGTCATATTGTCCGTGAGTATAGCAAGCTCTTTGTACCTAGCGAGCGGTTCGAACTTCGCAATCGTCGTACGCTGCACCTGGTACTCATCCTGATGGAAGAGGTCAAAGGCGAACTGATTCTGCCCGATAAATGCTCCCAGGAAGTACTGCAAGAAATCGAGTGCTCCACCGATATTCCCCCTGAGGTCAATCACCATAGAGTCCAAGCGTGGTGTCGTGCTTGCTCTATCCACGATAATCCCAAACTCCCGAAGCGTGGTCGGGGATATCTTGCTTACGCCCAGATATAGCGTCGTACCAATAATCTTGCCTGATATCGTCGGCTCAATCTGTGTCTCATCATACATCTTCTTGTCATATTCACTCGTCAGCACCTTTTTGGCATGTGTTATCTTCTGTAATTCTTGTTTGGCTTCCGGGGTGGCCAACTTTTCCAAGACAACCGCTTTTTGTTCATATGCTTTTTCTACCACTGCAACTGAGGCGCCTTTTTCTACTCCTAAGTTTTGGTACAAGTTAACTGTGGGATTGATATTGCTCACGTTCTGCCTGAGTGCGACCTCTTGTTTTTTGGAAAACATACCATTCCTTCCAATTGGTTCTAGATTATACGTAGCGACAGTGAGGATATCCACTGCCATTTGCTTCTGTGAAGTCGTACTGGTAATCGTAGAGAGTGTGGTATGTACTATCTTTGCGACACCAGCTCTATCATTTGTCAGGAGTACCGGGGGAGTCTTTTGATTGCTAGCTTTTTGGACCGAGAGCTGGAAGAGTGTAGCGAACTTGTCTTCGGATAGTTTTGCCCAATAATTCTTATAAATGGAATCATACCCCTCCATCACGAACTGGTCATAGACGTCACTTTTTTGTGAATGTTGAACGAGCGGCATCTTGTCGTGATATGTACGATAGAGATAGTATCCGCCACAAAAGAGAAGGAGCACAGGCAGCATGCCGACGGTGATGAGTGCTTCTTTTTTCTGGGTTTGTAGAGTATGAGAAAGTTTTGTAAGTGTGTGCATAGGAAGATACTGCTCAATCAGTATCTCAAATAACTCTGGAAGCACCTACACCACGTCTGTGCAAAAAAGAAACCCGACCTTCTGTAGGCCGAGAGTTAGGCAGAAATTAATAGGGAGAGTTCAACTCTATGTGGTGAATGTTTCCAAATACGCGCGGACTTGGCGAAAGGCGATGCCACGGTGGGAGATGGCATTCTCTTCTTCGGTGGTCATTTCGGCCCAGACTTTGTTGTGTCCGACGGGTTGGAAGAGACCACTATACGGCATCTTGGGTTGTGGCTTCACGCGTGGGGTATCCAACATCACACCATCCACTTCCCCTGTGAAGAACACTATCTCACCATTCGGATTCATCACACAGACCACCGCTCTGAATATCGCATGACGATCAGTCACGCCTGTGAGCATCTGGATGGCATGGGCTGTTATCTCCTCGGTCTCTGCATCTCGTCCAGCCCAGTATGCCGCTTGCACGCCTGGCTCGTTGTTAAGCGCACGAATGAAAAGGCCTGTGTCATCCGCCATAATCCAAGAGTTCTCAGAGGAACTCTTATGGGATTCCTGGTGAGCGAACATCACCTTCTTGAGCGCATTCTGCTCGAGCGTCGTACCGTCTTCCTCCGCTTCGCCCACGATACCGACGTCGCTTAACGTGAGTATCTTAATTGGTGAGCCTAGGAAACACTCTCTAATCTGAAGAGCTTTGCTCGGATTCCGTGTTGCTAAAATGATGTTCATAGGTTGTTTCTCCACAAATATTCACAATTATTCAATTGCTCTAGTTCAAATTCTATCACCGTCATTACAGCTTGCCTAATTACCTCATTATTGGACCTCCGACTACAAACTCTTTCACTTCTGGTGTGTGAATTTTTCTCATTTCTGCTTCCAGTTCTCCAATGGTTCCTTTATCATTATACAAAACTGTCTTTAGATTCTTGCATGCTTCTCTGTCGATATCGTCGAAATAGATAGTCTTATCGTCCAGAAATACCACCTCTTCATCTGGAAACTGCTTGCATATGTGTTCTATCTCCACACTCTTCGTGCCTGGTACAATTATCACCTTCGCCACCAACGTATCCAAGCCTGCTCGCACTATCTTATCCATTTGGAACTCCTCATTGCCATTTGTGACGATGTAGCAGTTCTCACCGCCCACTGACCCAATGAGCTCTACCAATTCTTGATTGGTAAACTCTGGGCATCTACTTATAATGCTCTCGTACATCACATCCACATCCACTTCTATGGTAGTATCCCCCTCTTCTTCCTGACTTGCGCACGCACGCCGTAAAAAATCTCTCGGGATGAACGCTCTCCCACTCCGTCTCTCCGCTTCATAAAGTTGCTCCCCATTCTCCACTCCTTCATTGCGTAAGACATCGAACATCACTTCTTTCAAAGCTTTTGCATCAAACAGCACATCGTCAAAATCTAGGATTAATTTCATAGTAGTTTGGCTATCGCTTCCGCTATAGCATCCTTGTCATGTCGGATGAAACTCCTCACGCTTCGTATAGTATCTGCCTCATCATATTTGATGATTGCATGCGAAAGCAATCTGGCACGTATAACTCGTGTGTCATCTCCCATATCATCCTCAGTCAGCACTCCATCCCCTTCCTCCATCTCATACTGCGTAACCTGTTCTTGTGTTGGTGGCTCACTGTTGATCAGTATCACATCTAGTCTTCGTCCCAGATACTTCTCTATATCTTTCACATAATCACTCACCTTCCAATTGAGTGTATGACCTTGCTTGTTGGTGAGGTTAATAGGGAATACTACCTTCGCCACCGCCCCACCTATCGCCTCCTTACATCCATCCACGATCAAGTTCGGTATGACAGAGCAATAGTAGTTCCCAGGACCTAAAATGACGATGTCTGCTTCCAGGATCGCATTTCTGGCATGTGGATTAAGACTGACCTTATCTGCATACCTGATATCAGTGATGCCTGTACTCTGGAGATCAGCATGATTGATACTATCCTCACCATTGATGCATGTCTCATCGGAGAGGCATATGAGGAGCTCCGCCTTCTCCTTGGTGATTGGTATCACCGTCCCCTTCACCTTCAATATTTCAGACGCGATTTCTACTCCCGCTGCAAAGTCCCCCGTCACCTTCTCAAGCGCTGCTAAGAATATATTGCCAAATGAATGTCCTGAGAGTTTCCCTTCTGAGAATCGGTATCCCATAAGGTCACGTACCACATCACTGTGTTCTGAGAGCGCGATCAGACACTGCCTCACATCCCCTGGTGGTAACACTCCAAGCTCGTCCCGAAGCACGCCGGTAGATCCGCCATCGTCTGCCATCGACACAAGTGCTGTGAGCTCCACATCTGGCAGCGTCTTTAATCCTGAGAGTATCGTGTAGCTTCCTGTCCCTCCTCCAATTGTCACGATTTTCTTCATATCATATATGATATCATCTTTATAAAATTTTAAATCATGTGAACAAGAGATGCCTCTCACCGTCTCCAGGATTGATGTCTTCTGTCATATTCTTCATCGCACTCTGGGTAGATCCGAGATGGACCACACGCTTCCCGAGCTTGTGTTCGAGTGCATCGATCTGTTTATGGATCTGCTCGAACTTCCCTGCTTTGGAATCATCTTCGAAGAGTTTCGTCTGCGGTGTTTCAAGATTTGTCAAATTCTGTAGGACTACACCAGTGGCCCGATATGCTATACCTTTAACGTATACTTCACCCCACTTCTCCTTGATAAACGCGATCAGTATCTCCGGAGCATTCGTAGGATTATCAAGATTAACTGTATGTACCGAATATCGAAGAGTCTGCTTGCGGAGAAGAAACATGAACTTCTTTGGTGTCAGATTATACTGACGTGCCTTCATGCATGCCTGTTCGATATGGCTTGAGAGCTGTGCCAGGAGAAATGTCGCATCATTGGTCGCCGGATGAAATGTCCTCGTCCGCTGGATAGAAGAATATGTGCTCTTCACTTCCCTGTTCACTGGCATGACAGGGATGCCATTAAGCTCTTGCCATAGCACCACATAGTTGCTCGCAAACTTCTCCCGTACCCAGGCGTAGTCCTTCTTGGCGAATTCTGCAGCAGTATCTATGCTTATCTGCTGTAGTTTGGCTGCAGTCCGACGGCCCATACCCCATATATTCTCAATTGGAAATGTCGAAAGGAAATCAAGTGCCTTGTCAGCTTCGATGATCGTGAGGCCGTTTGGTTTCACCCATTTGGATGCCACCTTCGCCAATACTTTCGTCGGGGCCAGTCCGATCGTCACGGAAAGCTTAAGCTCTTCGTTTACTTCCTTCTTGATACGCTCCGCTATCTCCCTGTATGTCATCTTAAGCGGCTTATCTAATCCCGTGAGATCCGCGAAGCATTCATCGATACTATATTCCTCCACGTCATCCGAATACCTCCGCACGATAGCAAACATTGCGCGGGAATATTTGGCATACGCCTTATAGTCCCCGTGCATAATGATTACACTCGGATAATCTTTCCTAACTCTATAGATCGGCATGCCGCGAATTATGCCGAGAGCCTTTGCCTCATACGAAAGCGCGGAGACTATTCCCCTCTCTGCTCCCGTGACCACAGGAAGACCTTTCAACTTCTGATCCTTGGCCACCTCCACCGCCACGAAAAACGCATCTCCATCCATATGCAGTAGGACCTTCTCCCTCTTCGTGTCATCATTTGTATCCATTCTTTCATTGTATTCTTTTACAAATCACAATTCTATAGAACGGAATCTAGAAATATTTAAAAGTTACTCAATAGAGACGATCCGCAACCTTAGCTCAACCTTATACCCGAAGAAACTCTTCTCCAAGTTCGCCAAAAGAGTATGTGGCAGTCTTGCCGCACTTTCAGTCTCCGGACTTACGAAGAACTGTATCGCTTTGATGTTATAGCCACGTTGTGTCGGATAGAGAATTTCAAGGTGCTCACTCTTCTTGCCAAAGCGCTTCACGGACAGTGGTGTCACGTTTTTGAAACTAAATATTGGCTTAGGATTCCCGACACCAAAGGGTGCCAGAGGTTCTATCGCCTTATATGTCAACTCGTGGATATCATTCATGAAAAGGTCGGTGTCCGCGACTGCCGTCTGAGACAGAATCTCTTTCTTCTCGATTGATTTAAGAGACGCATTAAGCGCATCAGATAATCCATCCACCTTATCAAGTGCCACAGAAAATCCCCCTGCCTGTTCATGCCCTCCCCAATGGAGCAACACGTCATGTCCGGCATGTGCCATAAGATCCACTACATGCACGTCCCCTCGTGAACGACACGATCCCTTGAGTGTTGTCTTATCATCACCTTGTCCCCAAACAAACACCGGCTTCCCAGTCTCATCGATAATCTTCTGCGCGATCAATCCCAGTATCCCTGGGCCCCACGACAAGTCCCCCACCACGATGACATTATTTTTATACACGTTATGACTAAAAACTATACCTGAGACAATATCTTTCACTTCGGCTTTTCTTTGCGTGTTCAACAGTTCCAGATCTCTCGCATAGCCTTCCGCTCTATCCCTATCTTTTTCATAGAGCATCATATGTGCTTGTATCGGGTCTCCCATCCTGCTTGCAGCGTTCACACGCGGCGCGATAGTGAAAGCTATATCATCTTCTACCAAATACTCCTTCTTCATCCGCTGTTCTGTGAAGATATGAAGTAGGCCCGGACGCTTGGTCTGCCTGAGTACGCGCAATCCATAGTGTGCGAGCGCCCGGTTCTCCTTCACCAGTGGCACCATATCCGATATCGTTGATATCCCTACGAGGTCAAGCATCCATTTCTCATACCCAATCGGCAGGTTAGCAGCTGTCTCGTGCACCTTACCAAGCGATATATCAGTCCGAAGCCTACTCAACACCCCGCAAGCAATCTTCCAAGCCACAGCACACCCACAGAGCATATCATCATGATAAGTACACAGATCCTGCTTGGAATTGATCACAGCCACCGCATCCGGCACCACTTGTTTGTATCCACTCTTCCCTGACCCCTCTCCCCTAACCCCTACCGTAATCGGCAAATGGTGATCCGACACGATGAAATCTACTCCGACAGATTTGGCATACGCGATCTCTTCGATATTTGTAATCGCAAGATCCACCGTGATGATGAGTGTCACCCCTTTCTTCTTAAGTGCATCAACTGCGTGGTTATGTATCCCATACCCTTCGTTGTGCCTGTGCGGGATATACATCTCGACAGGATAACCGATTGTATCGAAGAACTCTCGCAAGAGCACACCGCCTGGTACACCATCGCAGTCATAATCACTATAAACAGCAATCTTCTCCCCTGCTCGTATCGAGTCCACGATTCTCACTACAGCCTTTTCCATTCCGTAGATATCAAAGGGATTTCCAATATGTTTCTCATATGACGGAAAAAGGAACTCTTCTGTCTCCTTCTCCCCTGTTACTCCCCTTTTCTCCAGAAGCAACTTAGTCAACGGATGCAGTTTAGTAACATCAAAAGAAGTAGTCATGTAGAGATGAGTATACCAGTGGGCAGTTGTTAGTGGCTAGTTATTAGTGAATACAGACCTATACCACAACATATACTAAGAGTATTTCTTAAGCATTCCTTCTACAAAATCTTTCAAAGAATACCCCGTTACTTTCATCTCTGCAGGTATAAAGCTTACTTTTGTCATTCCTGGAACTGTGTTTATCTCAAGTACAACGAGCTCTCCTTGCTCATTCATCATTATGTCTGTTCGAGAATAGTCTTTACATCCAGAAACTTGATGGACTTTAAGAGCGAGGTCTTGTATCTTTTTCATCATTACATCATCAACATTCGCAGGTGTAATCTCAAGCCCGTTCACAAAATACTTCGCATGATAATCAAATGTCATTCCTTCCGGCAATACAACTTCACTTGGTACAAGCGCAATCTCCTTTCCATTCATCTCTATCACACCACATGTAAATTCCCTTCCACTGATACACTTTTGTACCAAAACCTCTTGATATATCTTGAGACTTTTCTCCAGAGCAACAGTAAGCTCGGCTTCATTCTCAGCTTTTATCACTCCAACACTCGACCCTTCCTTGTTCGGTTTGATAATTAAAGGGAAGGATAAGTTTGTTGCTTTAGATATATCATAAAAATCCTTTATCAGAATTGATTCTGTGGTGGTTACATCCTGCCCTCTCAACCATTTCTCGGTTTCGTACTTATCTATTGTTCTTTCTAATGCTATTGACCCTGAGCCGATACAACTAATACCATACTGCTCCAGTTTCTTTATAAATTCACCATCTTCGCCGTATGTGCCATGGATAAGTTGAAAAACAAGAGCATTTTCTTTTTTCAAAAAATCCAATCCTTCATCTTCACTCATTTTGCTATCATTGTGTACAAAACTTTTATCCATTTCAACAATAACTTCTTCATATTCAACTCCATTACTTCGCAAAGTATCAGCAATATTTCTCCCAGAAGAAAGCGACACTTCTCTTTCACTCCCCGCCCCACCTGACAAAATAAAAAGTTTCTTACTCATTTTTTTAGTATACAGAAAAAAGCAAAATGATTACTAGTTTTTAGTTAAAAACACCGAAAAACTTTTCTGAATCTTCCACTCATTCCCATGTGAAAGTAACCCTAGATAGCTAGTCACATTCTTCTCGTTCACTCTTCGCATCATCCGCTTCTTTGTAGTCGTTCTCAAAACTTTATGGTGTGGAAAGTGTACCCAACCCAAGAAATCAACTCCGCTTGCGAGTGTATTGATGAATACTTTCTCAGGATGAAGTGAGAGTTTGAGTCTACACGTCAAAAAGTCTTGGACTTTTTGACGTGCTCCTTCCAAATATTCTCTACTATCCAAGAAGAACACAAAGTCATCCGCATACCTGATATAGTATTTCGCTTTCAATACATGCTTTACCCATTGATCAAACTCATTCATATAGATATTCACCAGTAATTGTGATGTGAGATTACCAAGTGGCAAACCTTTGGAGCAGTTAACAGATGAACTGAACCCCATCCATGAGAGAACCTTCTTAGAAATTTCTGCTACACTTTAAAAGCCAGAAAACTAACAAAACAAACAAATCTATGAAAGAACG
>JAYVXX010000155.1:0-3322 GCA_043784805.1 Minisyncoccota bacterium
CGAAATCACTTGGCAGGACTACGGTTCTTTCATTCGATTGAATGTGTTCCAAGATGAGAAGCGTATTGGGTTTCGTGATCTCTCGTTCTTAAACGATACCGATGATAGGACTGTGCGCTATCTCATTCGTAGAATGGTCGGCAATTATGGGCCTATCGAAAAGCGATAGTAAAATCAAAATGTTGGAGCCTGACTTAGATGTTGGGGACCTTCAATGTCTTGGCTGTTTTGAATACAAAAATGTTCTCTATAAGATTTTTCCGTGGGCATACTGTTATGAATGCGCGGAAGCTATTTTGAGACGTGAGAGATTTAAAAGAGAAGAAGAAGAGTGGAATAAAATAGATTGACTTAAATTGTAAAATGTTCTAATCTGATTAGACGAACCTGGGAGGGTTTTTCAAATGAAACAAGCTTTGAATGTATTCGCTATCCTACTCGCTATTTCAATTCTCACTGCGTGTGGGCCTGGTTTCCAAGGCAATACAGGCTCTCAGGGACCTGCTGGTCAACCTGGCGCTCCAGGGTTGCCTGGCGCTCCAGCACCTATTCCTACGCCTGCACCTGCGGTAGATTCTGTTGTTGCTCAAGTTGCTTCGATTCTTGCAGATGAAAACGAATATCGCGAAAGTCTTGGACAAACTGCGTTGACTGGCGGACTTAGCTGTCAAGTAGTTCAAGTCTCTGGCGGCCAATGGCTATCTAGTTCAAGCCCTGGTTACAATGCTGGTCAAGGTGTCTTGATTACCACTGGAACAACGTACACGTTCAACAACCTTGCTGGCGCTGGTTTCAATCAACCTAACGCTGCATCTGGTCCGAACGCTGTACTGCCTGTCGCATTGCAACCTCTATTTATTGGTTTGAATTATCGTATTATCTGTTCGGGACAATTGGTTGTTCTAGAGACAGAATATATGGCCTTTAATATGGCTAGCGACGATGGCTCAATCTTGACGATTGACGGTACTCAAGTTATCAATAATGATGGCAACCATGGAATCACCACAAAAGCTGGAACGAAGTTGCTTCGTGAAGGTGTCCACACATTCAGTCTCCAATACGCACAATCGGGCGCTGGGCAGTTCGCTCTCCAGTTGACCGCTGATAGTGCAGGGATCGACTCACGACTATATGCTCACTAAACGCTGCGCTCATTGCTCACAAGAAATTCCTTCATTGCCCACTCACGCCAATGAGTGGGCATTTTCTATTATTAGGAATGATAGCATCAAGATTTACTTCTGCACCAACACTTGCAAGATGAAATACCTAGTGATACGGCGCTCACATTTAAAAATCGTCAAAGACTAATACACTTGCCCATAAGTTTTACAGCCCCTATTCTCAATGATTATAGGGGGATAGGGCAAAAAATCTATTTTCGTACATAAGTTATGCAAAATCTATTTTTTGATATATTGAAATCATTCAAGTTTTTGCTGGCACGATGTCTGCACTACCTATACTCAGGAGGTAGCATGAAAAGTTTATTGATTGACGACATGAGAGAGATCGACGCCGACATTGTGGCTCGCACATTCGACGCAGGTATTGCTGCACTGCAAGCTCATAAATTTGATGTATTGTATCTTGACCATGACCTTGGAGAGGACGATCCAAACAAGACGGGCTATGGCGTGATGAAGTTTCTGGAAGAGAATCCTGATCGTTTGCCTGGTAAGATCGTGCTTGTTACTTCTAACCCAGTTGGTCGTCAAAATATGCAAGTGGTACTTAACAAGCTTTATGGAGGTAATTGATATGAAAGCAGTAGTTGCACTTATCGGTGGTTTCGGTCTCATTGGTCTAGCTTTTGGTATCTTCATGCTTATCGCAAGCATCTATGGGCTTTACCTGGCTTTCAGCGCTTCGATCTTACTTGGCATCGTATGTTTCTTTGTTGAGCCGTCACCGCTCATCATTGGGCTAGCCATGATGGCGTTTCATAAGAATCTCGCTGAATTGCTCATCCAATGGTTAAGCAAATGAAACAGAGCGTAAGCAAAGAAATTAGTACAAGTCTTTTAGAAGGAAAGTTAATCGACGTGGTTAAGAATATTCAAGACTTAATCGCAGAGTATGGAGATCAGGCCTGTCTGGAGTTAGGTACGGAGCGTGGCTATTACGAAGACCACTCTGTGTCTGCTAGCATTGTCAGAATCGAAACAGATGAAGAAGAGATGCTTCGAGAAATGAAACAAGCGGAATACAAAATAGCCATGGCGCTGCGCAGGCGCGAAGAGTATGAAAGGCTTAAGAAGGAGTTTGGCGAATGAGAACTTTTGAACAGTTATCGACACAGGACCGTGAGGACGCGTTGATGGACACTACCATGTGGATCATTCACGAAGTTATCACTGGAATGCTTGAGATTGAATTTTCAGAACCAAAAAATCAGAAGGCGTTTAAAGACATCATGCACGAAGCGGGAGCACAAGATAGTGTTAGATACGCTCAATACGCAATGCACAAACACGAAGGCATTCGTAAAGAGATTGAAAAAATTGCATTGATTGTATGCACCGAGTCATGCTATGATGAAAGAGGATGTATTGTTAAAAACGACGAGAGTCAGAAAGAGAAATTATCATGAAAATGTTTTCAATTAACTTGGGAAATCGTGGTGGAGAATTGAGCGTTATAGCTAAACCAAACGTTGCAAAGAATGAATGCACGTTTCAGGCCGTGGTAAATGGTCTTCCAGTATTCGAAGGATATGACTATGAAGACGCGCGTGAAGTCATTATGAATGTTTTTGAGTTGAATAACCAAGCCAAAGAGGAGATGAACTAGTGAAAACAATTTTACTTATTTTGTTAGTGTTACCTTCTATTGCTATAGCGGACAGCGATTGGATGAAAGAGCAAAAGGTGGCACAGGCAAGTGCTAACAAAGAAATTAGCAAGCTACAGAATTATCAGTGTTTTGCTGAACAATATCAACTAACCGCTCGATTGCCTTGGGAAAAAACTGGTCTCGAAACTGGTCCAGCACATATGTTGATTCGTCAGTCGAAAGATGGCATTCTTTTTGCACAGCCAGTGCCAGACTGTGCAATCAAAAGCCAATGTGGTTACTGGATCAGAAGTGAAACTTGGGAGCAAGGCTTCTTTAGAGCTAAGATTGTAAAGGTTGAATGTCCTAAGAAGTTGAATCGTAAGGCGGTAGAGGACCTAATTCTTACTGAGTACAAGGACATTCTAAAACTGAATTATTAGGAGATTCCATGAACCATCTAGACAAGTACGACCTGACGACGCACAAGGGCGCTGAGGCATTCAAAGTCAGAGCCTTCTGGATTGTCGGAGTAACAGAGAAC
>JAYVXX010000156.1:0-3310 GCA_043784805.1 Minisyncoccota bacterium
CATATCTCTTGTGTATCATGACTAAGGGGAACGACTTTGAAACACTTTCAACTATAATCAGCGAAATATCAAAAACAGTTTATACATCTGTGACAAATAAGTAGACTAGTAGTGCTGTTCTTGAGCTACCCCACGCACCCTAGACAGATGCGTGTCTGAGGATTACACTTCAAACTATGGAGAAACTCAATCAGAAGAAAGCAGTAGAAACATCACCTTCTTCCTCGCTACTCTACAGCGCAACAATTCCTGTCTATATTCGTTGTCTTGGCAATCTTCTTCTTATACTTGGCAAGGCCGAGCGTTTCACCAAGAAGAAAACGATTTCAACTGTAGAAATCATCAACTCGCGATTAGCGCCGGATATGTTCACCTTCACCCAGCAGATACAGTACGCATACTTTAGCGCGCTCGATGGTGCGACGAATCTTTCGAATAAGAAGGCTCCGACATTCGCCTATGATGAGAAGACACTTCTTGATTTGAAGAAGAGTCTTAAGAAAACCATTACCTACCTACAGACCATCAAGCCGAAAGACTTCAAAGATGCTGAAAAGAAAAAAGTACCCGTGTACTACAATCCAAAAAAGCTCCTCCCCGCTACCATCTACGTCAACACACTTGGCCTTCCCAACTTCTACTTTCACTATGTGACCGCCTACGATATCCTACGCCACCTCGGAGTTCCAATTGGCAAGACTGACTATATCGGAAAGATGTAAGATAAAAACGTTGTGTGTATAGAAACAAAAGTCCGCAGAAGCAGACTTATGCTCCTACGGACATATCAAACATTCATGATGCCATCTCCCCACCAGCTCGACTAACTGCGTATTTAGCCTCTACGCTGGCATTCTTCATGTCTTTCCAGACTTTATACCAAGCACAACATGTCACCAGGCCAACAGAAATTAAAGCGGTTGTCAAAAGGGTATACCATCCCTTGTCTAGTTGTTGATGAACAAAGACAGTAGGGAAATAGTAAGCCGCTGCCGGCAACAGCACCTGCCACACGTTTAATCCCCCTAAAGCTACACCAAACTTTTCGAGAGCAAAATAGGTAGATGCCATTGCTCCGAAAGTCAAGAGCGTGACCCAAAAAAATTCTGGATGAAAGTGAGCAGACAGAATGAAAGCTATCACTCCACCACCAACTATGAATAGGGCAATTACGGCAAAGAAAATCTGCCCAATAGTGCGGTCAAGAAAGAACGTAATAATTCCCATGACAATGCATACCCCGAAAGCTGTCATCATGTCGTGTAACATAGAAACTCCTAATTCAAAAATTTTGTGGAAGGATACCAACTTTAATATAACACGTGTAACTTTAAAGTCAATAGCACGACACGTCTACTTCAAAAAATACCTAGTCAAAAACACTACGATAAGGATAACAGCAGGCAGACCGAGAATGAGGCTGAGAAGCCTCTTATCAAATGACGTCATTGTTGATACAAGCGTGAATATAGTGCCCTGACTCGACTCCAATTGTAGCGAGAGACTGCATGAAGCGGCTGTCTTTCCGAAGCGATGGATGGAGATCAACATTGACGACGATGTATTCGTTATTGTGATGGATGAAGTCGATACATGCTGGATTAGTGAGACCAAGTGCTTTGTACACTTTGGTAGCCATAGCCTTCATATTTTCTTTTCTAAAATCTGGTGCCTGGAGATGGGGACGCATATCTGCATCTCTACTTGGAAGCTTGTCGTCCGCTGGGAAAGTGTCTACCCAGAGTGGCGTGTAGACCTCCTCGTTACGAAAGTTAGGCAAAACCGCGATAGACACAGTCGGAAGCTTGCGATAGGTGAGTATATGAATGTCTATCCCCTTCTCATGATACTCGCGTACGGTCTTCTCAAGTTCAGGGAACATCTTCACTATCTTAGAGGGTGCTTCATCATTCCGATGGAGTGGCCGCACAAGAAGCGGCGTATGGTACTTGAGCCAGAGCTCACGAAAGGTCTCTTTCTTCAATGGGTCATGTGAACGCACAACGAAAGTATCTGGTACCTTGATATTCTGCTGACGAAGGATGCGGTAGAGATCTTCACGGGAAAGCTTCACATTAGTGTGTTCAGAGAAGATGAGTGGTATCTGCATGCGCTCAGCTAGTTTCTGGTATTCCTGCCCACGCATGCGAGTCGTATCGATGATGGTGTGGCTCTTGGTATAGACCATGTGGGGATCAGTCGGAGCACCGTGAGAAGTCCATGCTCCATCCCGGTCGATGAGTACATCGACCGGCTCATAACCAATCTTCGTGAGTGACGAAAGTACTTCAGCACCTTCCTTCAAGGACTGTCCGAAGTTCTTATCTCCACCGCGTAAGACCGCAATATCCGGCAAACTATCTGAAACTTTTTTCATGACTATAGTATACCAGTGCCTTCTACTTTGTCGCTAGTTGATGTGAATATTAACCGAAGTATCGATTGACAAATATATATTTTTATGATATAATTAACGTAGGAATCATTGAAGTGGAAGATTCCAACTCTTGCGAACATTAACCAAGAGAGGAGTTCCTATGAAATTCTTTTCAACCAAATGGAAGTCGTGGGCATACCACTTCTACCGTCGTACAATGCGGGACTGGTCATACATCCTTTCATTGTGACCTTTCGGCCACTGGGCCGAGCAATGAACCGGGACAGAGCAATCTTGACCCGGTTTTTTATTTACCATGCGGAGCAAGAGAACCGGTGTGACAAAGGAGCGAAAGAAGAGTAGACTTAAAGGCAGACTCAATCCAAAAGAAAGAAGGTACCATGCCCCAACAGTCAAGGAAATTTTCCATACGGTGTCGGGGACGGGATGTCTTATATAGACCTGTCTTACAGATGGACGTTCGTGTCACCCTCCAAACACTAGTACTCGAAGATGACACACGTGTAAGTCTTAGTGTCATATGTCCTCACAATGAAGGTCATCCTAGCACCATCTGCAAAGCATCCAATAACGACGGTGTCAGGTGCCCTTACACAATTGAGCTTCCAAAAGACTTGGACACTCAAAAAGTGTGAGTAAGCTATTCCGTTACAAGCTATCAAGACAAAGGTAACTCCTTTGTCTTTTATTTTATACAAAAGATACCAAATAGAAAAACCCGCATCCTTCCAGACGCGGGCTCACACTTTTATTTCAACCGACGCTTACTTAGTTTCGAGGCTTGAAGAATTGGCTTGAGTGCTGTCGGTAAATAATTGAAATGTTTTTGCATTCCTTCAATCAAGCCGGGCAACTTGCTGTGAACCAGAATGATCATTTCGTGATCAAGCTTCAATTGTTTGTCAGCAAACA